>CALLKD010000055.1 GCA_938008595.1 uncultured bacterium
AGGTTAGCGCCGCCCTGCATGGCAGACATGTTGCTAGTAGTGCGGAACGCCTCCCCTAACTGCTGCGTCTGCCCCATAAGCCATGACGGCAGCATAGACTCCACATCAAGTACTTCCCGCTGATACTTGAGTACCGCAAGAATCTCTTGGATATGCGAATCTACCGATACGTTACGAATAGCGGGGATGTTACCATCTGCCCCCATGTCGTCTCGTCGGAACGTAGTGAACGAGCGAACCTGCTTTTTACCTTCTCCTGCCGCTAGTAGAGCCTCATTCACTTCAACGATCGGACCCGCAACCGCCGCAGTATTATCCATCAACGCTCTGCTAGCCGCGCACACCTGCATCTGCGAATCGCGCAGATTCTCCGGCATACCAACGCCACAGATCGGGGACTCCTCATCTCCGAGGTAAATAAACCCATGATACAGATCAGATGGACGTTCACCTAGCGGCGGACGGACTGCTTTTATAACGAACCCGTCGATAGTCCACACATCGACGAACACGTCTTCTTCGTCTTCCGTAGGTAAGTCAACCATGCCGGGGATATCACGGAGATACTTAGCAGCTACAAATAGTAAGTTGCGACGTACCATATACTGCCGCGCGCTAGGAACAGAGCGCCTGCCTTCGCCATCCGCGTATAGTTTAGACTCGTACTCCGCCGGCCGATACGTACCAGTAGTGTGCTCGCGCAGGTAATCGCGGATTATCTTACCGCGGAAATCCGTACGCTTAGCTAGCGCATACAACATCGGCCGAGTAAGAACGACTTCCTCAAAGAAGAACTGCTGGTCTTCCCATACGCGCGCAGAAAAATCAGGATACGCCCGCCAGATGTTCACCGCGTCGAAGAATGGGCGGGGATAATCTTCTTTCTGCGTACTAACTAACCCTGTAACTGGGTCGGGCAGGTAGTACTTACGTTCCTTAAAAATAACGTCCGGGCCACGGGCAACACCTAACCCATACTTCGCACCACTACGAAGTACGGACTTACACATCTGCGTCCAGTCGAGTTCCTGCAACTGGTCTTCGCATTCCGTAGTCATGGCGTCGGCTCGCTCCTGCGCGAACGCCATGACTGCTTCCCGCACCTCCTTCGGGTCTTGCACCTGCTGCATAATACGCTGCAAGTCTTCCCTAGGAATGTCAGGCACAGGCGATGGCTGGAATGTAAAGTTGTTCTCCGAGGCCGGGAACATCAGTTCCATCATCTTTGCGACGAAGCCTTCCACCTTCACGCGCGTATCTCGCGGATACACCCTTGACCGCCCGGGCAGAAGCGTTACGGTGTTGTCGTACTTGCCGCGGTACTGTAGGTGGTTAGCGACCCACTTCGTCTCGTAGTATTGACGATCGCTCTTCGCAAGCCCGAACACACGGTCTACTACACCGACGAGCTTGCTGTAGGCTTCGTTTGTCTCTTGTAACATGTCAATACCCTGTGTACGAGTCCATCGGCTGCGACTGCTGCTGGCTATTTACCGCAGCCCTATACTCATCTATGGTAGTGGCGTCTTCATATCGGAACCCACGGGTTAAATACATAGCGGCGTAGCCCGCAGCGTCCATCGCGTGCGAATACTCGTTCTTCGATGGGGTTGGCGAAAACTGCCCGCTACGGTGCTTCTGAAACACGTAGTTAACCATGAAGCCACTAATGAGCATCTTACAGCTAGGGTCGATGAGAATCTTAGGGCCGTCAGGTGTCCACTCATCAAGTAGCTGTCGTAGCGCCTGTACGCGCGAGTTCGGGTCGTTATTATCCGCCGGCCTACAACGCAGCTTGTGTGACCTGAGTATGTCCGTAGCCCGCTTCTCGTCGTTCGACGAACGATTGAACCCCGCAGGATCAATCACCGTAATGACCGGGCACCCCGGGAACGTATTGCGTAGGAGGGGGAGTAGCTTACGCTCACATACCGTCGTAAGCCCTTCGTCGAAGCTAGCGATCTCCCGCAGCAAAAATATACGCCCCGCCCAGTCCACTTGGAACAGCGCCGCTCCGAACGATAGCCCCGGGTCAATCCCTACGATCACCGGCGCCCCGGGTATAACCTTGAGCGGAGTTGTAGAGACGTGGTGCTTATGCTTGAACTGCCGTGCGAACACCGGCTTCAGATAGTCCGATACTCCATATATACCGTGGATGTATACGTCTATCTCGTCCTGTGTTTTGCCACGGGCCTTATCTTGGTAGTACCCCGGAGTGAGGTTAGGCAGGTTCTCGGCCTCCGCGCTCATACCAGAGGGCTGCTTATATGACACTACGGGAACTACTGAGTTAGGCTGGTCGTCAACCAGGGGCAGCCCTTCGATGACCTTATACCAATCTGACCCCATAACAGGGGCGTTGGTGTCCGCGATGATGCCACTCCATGCGGACCCACCATTACGAACTGATGGATATCGACCGCATCGCTCATACGCACGGTTAAACAGCACAACATCAATCTCACGGCACTCATTAAACCACGCGCCAGTAAGTTCGAGGGACAGGAGTTTACTCACGTCCTCTGGCTTATCTAGCGCGCGAAAGAGGATTTCCGCACGTACGTCATCGAATTCCAGGTAGAACGTACGCTCTACTTCCTTCCACTGCCCCCACCCATCGGACACAGTAATGGACGAATTAGGCGGTAGCCAGTCAAGCCAAGTGCGTAGTGTAGTGTCCTTTAGCTGCTCCTTCGTATTACGCACTACCGCCCATCGAGAACGGCGCATCCCATCTGGCCCCTTGTGCTGCTTGATGCACAAGGTAAGTATCTTAATTACACACGCCGCAGACTTACCAGACCCGATCGGCCCGAGCAAAAGAGACATGCTAGCGCGCTCACGAATGAACGCGCTAGCAATCGGCCCCGGAGAAGTGTAATTTATTTGAAGCATATAACCTACAGTACGCTCGCCTGGTTATCTCCGGGGTTACTACTTACTCCGCTGGCGGCTCTTCCGGCGGGGGTTCCTCCGGCGGGGCTGTAAACCTCGGAACTTCCCCGGGGTGATATCGAAACTCCGGACCGACCATCTCGCCCTTCAATACTTCCAGAGCGATCTTCGTCGGGGGGACGTACGGCTGCCCGACGGAAACGCCATCGACGATGTTAGTCGCCAACGTCACTATCGCAAACCGATTCGTACTCATTTAATACCTCAGAACAATGTAGTGATTTCTGCGGCCCCGTCGGCACCATCGCCGCCAGCGCCTGCGTTACCCACAGAGTCAACCGCCGCACCTCCTCCGGACCCACCGCCTCCCGGCCACCCACCTTTGCCGCCGTTACCACCATTACCGACCAAGCTGCTACCGCCGGACCCGCCGGAAGAGCCGCCGAAGAAGCCGAGGGAAAAGTCAGTCGGCTGGCTTTGTCCGTCTCCGCCATTCCCGCCAGCAGACGCGCCCGCTGCGCCACCGGTAAGGTCGTTGCCCATGCGCCCGCCATTGCGTCCGGCTGCACCGGCTGAATCGACGTTGCCCGACGTGATGCCGCCGCCGGAAGACCCACTGGCCGCTATCGCGCCATGCGTCGCGGCGGCTACCCCGGCGCCTCCGGCAGTACCGGCGGCGGCACCTGCAATCGCGTTGATCG
>CALLKD010000056.1 GCA_938008595.1 uncultured bacterium
CGAGAACGCGCTGGCGCTGGCCGAGAACGACAACCGGGTGGTGCTGCTCAACCGCAACGAGGAGTTCAGCCGCTGCAAGGAGGGCAATCTGGCGGCGATCCAGGCCGCGGAGGCGAAGCGTGCGGCAGGGCAACGGCCTGGCGGGATGGAAGAGCGCGTCCGTAGCGACCTCGCTCCGGAGGCGGATTACCGGGACATGCTCTCGCGTTACTTGTCCGCGGTAGTTCCGTCGGACACGTCATGGCGGCGCCCGAATAAGCGTTACGTCGCGCAGGATATGTACCTCCCCGGCCGCGGTAAGTCTGACGCCATTGCACACGTAGTGATTGCGATCGACACTAGCGGGAGCGTTAGCAGTAACTTACTGGCCCGGTTCGTCAGTCAGGTTCCGCATGTGCTCAGCGCGTACTCGGTCGAGCGGCTGACCGTGTTGTTCTTCGACTACGGTATTCAGCGAGTCGATGACAATGTCAACGCCAGTGATATTCATCGCCTCGAAAGTGTCCCTGGCCGCGGCGGTACTAACTTTGGACCGGTGTTTGAGTGGGCGAACGGCGAAGAACCGCCCTCTGTGGTTATTGTTCTCACCGACTGGGGGGCGCCTCTCCCGAGCAGCGCGCGGAGCGCCGAATACCCGATCGTATGGATGGTGCCGAAGGGGGCGAAGAATGAAGACTACTCGCCTGTTTACGGGTCTGTTATTGAGGTGGGTCCGGAATGAGGTTAGCTAGGATAGTTCACCGAAATAATAGCCCGTGGTGGGTTCGAGCCGATATGGAGGTCAACCCGCCCATCGGTACGATCGTGCAGTATGAGTGTGACACTAATGACTGGTACTCTGTATACTTCCCCGGGGTACATGGGTGCGCTTCTATGCCGGGTTCTATGTTTAGTACGTATTTCAAGGACTTAGACGATGAAACTAGCTAGGGTGCGTTATACCGACTCCCCTTGGGTAGTTTGTGACCCCCAAGCGGGTGCGATTGTACGGTGCGCGCCCGCGGTAGGGGCGATAGTGCAGTACGAAGACGACTACGGAGCGCACCGAGTGTACTTCCCCGGCGTTAGTGGGGTCGCCCGTATTGGGGTCCACTTATTCCGTGAGTATTTCGAGGGCTTAGATAGTGAGATTAGCTAGGACGATACGTACTAGCGGCGGGACTTGGTGGATGATTCCCAAGTCCGCTGTAGCGATTAATACCCCTAGATCGG
>CALLKD010000057.1 GCA_938008595.1 uncultured bacterium
GTGAAGTCGTAACAAGGTAGCCGTAGGGGAACCTGCGGCTGGATCACCTCCTTAAAAAAGACAATGTGTCTTCAGTAAGGATCCACAACAAATTGCTTATATAATTGTAGACAGAGTAAAAGCTGGCCTGTATCGGGTCTGTAGCTCAGTTGGTTAGAGCACACGCTTGATAAGCGTGGGGTCGATGGTTCAAGTCCGTCCAGACCCACCAGTCTAGGTTAGCGGTTAAAGCGGGGCCATAGCTCAGCTGGGAGAGCGCTAGCTTTGCAAGCTAGATGTCGTCGGTTCGATCCCGTCTGGCTCCACCATATTAAGGTTAGTTATTAGCTTAATAATTAGACCTTAGTGTTTTGAATGTTAAGTAAGTAATTATGTAAGTACTTATTTAGATATTCAGAGTATTAAGGTCTAGTGATTAAGCTAGAAAAAATAGATGTTCGATGATGAGTCGGCATTTTGTTCTTTAACAAGTTGGAAATTGAGTCTGAAGAAATTTTTATGATTCAATGATTGTAGCAATAATAAACCTTCTGCGAAAGTGGTTGAGTTTGTTGTTAACATAGTCAGCGAACATATAGTATCTGAATAGAGAACTGAGTCAAGCGAACTTGGTACGGCGTTATGAAATGAAACATTAACTTAGTAAAGTCCATTAAGTTAATGAAAGTCATTATATAGCTTAGATAGTTGAAAGACTGTTTTGGGTTATATAGTCAAGTGACAAAGTGCATACGGTGGATGCCTTGGCAGTCAGAGGCGAAGAAAGACGTGATAGCCTGCGAAAAGCTTCGGGGAGGTGGCAATGTACCTTTGATCCGGAGATGTCTGAATGGGGAAACCCACTTATCGTAAGATAGGTATCACCCACTGAATACATAGGTGTGTGAGGCGAACGAGGGGAAGTGAAACATCTCAGTACCCTCAGGAAAAGAAATCAATTGAGATTCCCTTAGTAGCGGCGAGCGAACGGGGACCAGCCCTTAAGTCGATTATGCTTTAGTGGAACGGTTCTGGAAAGGCCGGCCATAGTAGGTGATAGCCCCGTACACGAAAGGGCATAGTCGATGAAAACGAGTAGGACGGGACACGTGAAATCCTGTTTGAAGATGGGGGGACCATCCTCCAAGGCTAAATACTCCTGACTGACCGATAGTGAACCAG
>CALLKD010000058.1 GCA_938008595.1 uncultured bacterium
ACAGCACCGCCTTGTACCCGTTACGAATCTCCTGGTCTTTCTGCGACTCCACCCACTTCACTACGGCGTCCGCAGACTCGTCGAACCGCACATCACTCATCTGGCGCAGATCGGCAAACAACTTCTCCTGCGCCATCTTTTCCACGAACGGCGCTAGCCTACCAAACGCCTCCTGGACGATAGCGGTCGTACGTTCTTCCGCAAGGGTATGGTACGCCTGGATCGCAGCGAACTGCTCCGGCCATTCCTCAGCGTAAGTCTTGAGGGCCTGTTCGGCTCGAAGCGACGCTTCCGGTCGCTGAGGCTCCGCGGCGGGGGCCGGCGCAGGGGGTTCCACCGGGGCCTTCGGGGCGGCCATCTCCGACCGCAGAGCCGCCAGTTCAGCCCGCAGCGCGTCGATCTCCGCCTGTCGGGGGTCTTCTACCGGGGCGGCGGCCTCCGGCTCCTCCGCCGCAGCAGTGGCCTCTTCCTCGACGATCGGGGTTTCAGCCACGACGGGCTCTTCGACCGGGGCGGCGGCCTCCGGCTCCTCCGCCGGCACGTCTTCGACCGGAGGCGCCGGCTCAGCAGTAGCTGCGGCCAGGTCTTCCGCGAAGAACTTCCCGAAGTCATCAGCGTAATCAGACATAGTTCACCTCGTGGTCCGAGTCTACATCGGGCAACGCGCGTGTCAATAACACGCGGCGTATATCGCGACATTCTAACCCTCGACCGGCAAGCCTCCGGTCATCAGTTTCCAGTAGGGCAACAGCGTGTCTCATTTCACGTAGTTCTAGTAGCTCATGTAATAGCTCTTTTACTCGCGTATCCATACTAGCCTGAAGCTGCCGAATCAGCACTGCTTCTTTCGATTTGATGTCCATCGTTCAGCATACCCCCTATAGACGCAATAGCGTTCGCCGTAGAATCATTCGCCATGCTCTGCGCTTCCACCGGCGCTTTCATGCCGATCGCCATTGCTTCCGCGCCTAACTTACTAGCGGCGGCAGAGGCTTGCTGCGCTTTAGCCGCCGTAAGAGACTGCTCAATCTGCTGTGCGGCCGTAGCCTGCTGCTGCATAGACTGCTGTGCTGCCGCAGCTTGCTGCTCACTCAGGATCAACTTAGTCGGTAGGTCACGAGACTTTATACGCTCGATAAGCATCTCGCGTGTATCAATTAACGCCCTATCTTCAGGACTAAGCGTAGTAGAT
>CALLKD010000059.1 GCA_938008595.1 uncultured bacterium
AGCCAAGGGAACGGGCTTGGCAAAATCAGCGGGGAAAGAAGACCCTGTTGAGCTTTGAAGAAGAGTGGCATTGTGACGTGGCAATTGGGATATAGTGTAGGTGGGAGGTTCGCCAACAATGTAACACCACTACTCATTTCGTCATTTTACTAATTCCGTAAAGCGGAATCCTTCGGGACTTCTTGCACTAAGGTTCGTAAGAACTGATCTGGGCGGAAGACAGTGTCATCCGATTTTCTTGACTGGGGCGGTACATCCGTTAAATCATAACGCGGATGTCCTAAGGCGAGCTCAAAGAGAACAGAAATCTCTTGTAGACCAAAAGGGGAAAAGCTCGCTTGATTTTGATTTTCAGTACAAATACAAACTGTGAAAGCATGGCCTATAGATCCTTAAATTTTACAAGTCTTAAATTTGAGGTGTCAGAAAAGTTACCACAGGGATTGACAAACTTGTCCCAGTAGTTGGATCTCCCCAACTGCTAGTGCGGCCCGCTACTCGGATGGCGGCCACCGTGCGACACACCTGGATGCTGGAACCTCCTAATGATCGAATACCAAGCGACTCTTATCGCGCAGGATGCGGAGACATCCGGGTAACAACTTCGGTACAGGGACAACCAGCAAGCGACAAGGCCTCGGCCGCGCGCTTCAACGACTGCAAAGGTGTGGACTCGTCCGCGAGTCTAAGGTACAGTCTATTCCCGGCAGCAATGCCGTCTGGCCTAGAAGCCATCCGAGGCTTCAACTCCAGAGCTCGTAATCAGCAAGGAAATGTGCTGATCAGAGCGGTCTCCAAGAACTGACTTGTGGCGACCCGAGCGTACAGAGCGACGGCGCTTTTTGATCCTTAACAAACAACGAATGTTTGGCAAGAAGGAAAACAACAACATTGCGAATGCGCTTTCCGCATAAGCAAATGTAAAAATTCTGGATTGCATTCATTAAGGGATCAACAGGTGGAGTGAAAAGCATGTGTCCACCTAGTCACTGCAGACCGGCTCTTTGGGGCTGCAGTGGCGACACAACCTGGTTGCGGGAATCCTTACTTTTTAAGTCAACTCCTCCGGTACCACTTCTCTGCGCAGGCTACAACACGCCGAGAAGGAACACGGTTAATAGCCGTATCCAATGGTAACAATCCGGCAGGGGGAGGAAATCTGCAGGCCAGTGGGGCGTAGCGACTGCCCCACGGTCACAACGACTGCAAAGGTGTGGGTGCTCTTCGGAGTGCTTAAGGTACAGTCTACTCCCGCTCAAGAGAGAGCGTCCGGGTGGTCAGTGCAAGTCCATGAGCAATGGACTGGTGCTGCCCGCTTGGAAGGAAATGAAGCAGGCAGGAAATGGCTTGTGGATCCTGGTATAAAGGTCGATGTCGGCTCTTCTTATCATTGTGTTGCAGAAGGCACAACGTGTCGGATTGTTCACCCGCTAATAAGGAACGTGAGCTGGGTTTAGACCGTCGAGAGACAGGTTAGTTTTACCCTACTGATGAATTGATGTCGCGACAGTAAGCCAACCTAGTACGAAAGGAACAGTTGATTCAGATAATTGGTTAATACGGTTGGCTGAGTAGCCAGTGCCGTGAAGCTACATCTGTTGGATTATGACTGATCGCCTCTAAGTCAGAATCCATGCTGGAAAGCGACGTCCAATCAATAATAAACGAAAACGCATAGGGGAAACCCAAGTTCTTTAAGGTTGGTAGTACTGCCTACGATAAACGTGAGCGTGCCCGGCCAAAGATCAATTTCGAATTATTATTGACTCAAATCGCATGTAGACGACTTGAACGAGAAGAGGTATTGTAAGTCAGGGAGCCTTTGCGGCGACCTATTAAGATTCATCCTCCTTCTCCTGATTTGTTCATCCTTCAGCTAGTTCTCAGGTGGGGTAAGTTTTTGCAGTAAATCAGACTTCCTGGTGGGGTAAGTTTTTGCAGTCAATTGATTTCTCTGGTGGGGTAAGATTTTGTCTGCTTTGGACTCCTCTGGCCGGGTTGAACCTGGCGGACATTATGAGTCTTGCCAACCACTTTTTGACGGAACCGCCGGTCGAAGACAAAAATTTCCTGGAACTTTGCCGGACAATCGCCCATTCTGCATCGATTCACCGAAGCAGATTTGTGGGTCACCGGTGTTGTTCCGGTTGTTCACCAGCACGTAGAAGCTCGCCTCGTTGAGAGCTGGTTAGTTAGCCATTGAATTAAAATTTAATTGGTTGGGTTTTGGTTGGGTTGGGTTGGGTTTGGGTTTGGGCAGGGGTTTGGGGTTTGGGGTTTGGGGTTTGGGGTTTGGGGTTTGGGGTTTGGGG
>CALLKD010000060.1 GCA_938008595.1 uncultured bacterium
AGATCAGCCTGTTATCCCCGGCGTACCTTTTATCCTTTGAGCGATGGCCCTTCCACGCAGAACCACCGGATCACTATGACCGACTTTCGTCTCTGTTCGACTTGTAGGTCTCACAGTCAAGCTAGTTTATGCCATTATACTCAACAAGCGATTTCCATCCGCTTTGAACTAACCTTTGTAAGCCTCCGTTACTATTTAGGAGGCGACCGCCCCAGTCAAACTACCCACCAGACATTGTCCTGAATGAGGATAACTCATCGCAGTTAGTAACTCAAATATTCAAGGGTGGTATCTCAAGGATGGCTCCGACTCTACTTGCGTCTAGTCATCATAGCCTCCCACCTATCCTGCACATGAATATCCAAGCTACAGTGTCAAGCTGTAGTAAAGGTGCACGGGGTCTTTCCGTCTTTCCGCGGGTAGGAGGAATTTTCACCTCCACTACAATTTCACTGGATCCCTCTTTGAGACAGCTCCCATCTCGTTACGCCATTCATGCAGGTCAGTATTTAACTGACAAGGAATTTCGCTACCTTAGGACCGTTATAGTTACGGCCGCCGTTTACTCGGGCTTCGATCAAATGCTTCGCTTGCGCTGACATCATCAATTAACCTTCGAGCACCGGGCAGGCGTCACACCTTATACATCCACTTACGTGTTAGCAAAGTGCTGTGTTTTTGGTAAACAGTCGGGAGGGACTCTTTGTTGCAACCTCTCTAGCTTTTTGGAGCAAGTCCATATACCAAAGTAGGCACACCTTATACCGAAGATACGGTGCTATTTTGCAGAGTTCCTTAAAGAGGGTTCTTCCACGCGCCTTAGAATACTCATCCCACCCACCTGTGTCGGTTTACGGTACGGGCAACATATAATAAACTTAGTGGCTTTTCTTGGCACGACAGTATCATCGATTCTCCATCTCCTCCGAAGAGTGTCAAGAGCCTGTAAGATCTCGGTCTAACGTTAAGCGGATTTGCCTACTTAACAACCTACATCCTTCGACCCACTATTCCATCAGTGAGCTCGACTAACTCTATGCGTCCCCACATCGCGCTTATATGTTGGTATTGGAATATTAACCAATTTGCCATCGTCTACACTTTTCAGTCTCGACTTAGGACCCGACTAACCCTACGATGACGAGCATCGCGTAGGAAACCTTGGGTTTTCGGCGTTAAGGATTCTCACCTTAATTATCGCTACTCATGCCTGCATGCTCACTTCTATCCGCTCCAGCACTCCTTACCGGTATACCTTCAACGCTGAATAGAACGCTCTCCTACCACTCAATTAAAAATTGAATCTAAAGCTTCGGTGTACATCTTAGCCCCGTTATATTTTCCGCGCAGAATCACTAGACCAGTGAGCTGTTACGCTTTCTTTAAAGGATGGCTGCTTCTAAGCCAACCTCCTGGTTGTCACAGTAACTCCACATCGTTTTCCACTTAGATGTAACTTAGGGACCTTAGCTGTTAGTCTGGGTTGTTCCCCTCTTGACGACGGATTTTATCACCCACCGCCTGACTCCTGTGATTCCACATATAGTATTCATAGTTTGATAGGGTTTGGTACCGCGGTAAGCAGCCCTAGCCCATTCAGTGCTCTACCCCTATATGCTACAACACAAGGCTATACCTAAATATATTTCGGAGAGAACCAGCTATCACGAAGTTTGATTGGCCTTTCACCCCTATCCACAAGTCATCCCAAGACTTTTCAACGTCAGCGGGTTCGGTCCTCCACTGGCTCTTACACCAGCTTCAACCTGCTCATGGATAGATCACTTCGTTTCGGGTCTGCAGCATCTGACTATTTCGCCCTATTAAGACTCGCTTTCGCTACGGCTTCGCACTTGGCTTAACCTTGCCAGACACCACAACTCGCAGGCTCATTATGCAAAAGGCAGTCCATCACCCTGATAAATCATAGGGCTCTGAATGATTGTAAGCTAATGGTTTCAGGTTCTATTTCACTCTGCTCGCTGCAGTACTTTTCACCTTTCCCTCACGGTACTTGTTCACTATCGATCTGTAAGTAGTATTTAGGATTGGAGGGTGGTCCCCCCAGCTTCAGTCAAAATATCACGTGTTCCGACCTACTCAGGATACTATTAGTATTATTGAGAATTTTAATTACAGGAGTATCACCTTCTATGCTCTAGTTTTCCAACTAATTCATCTATTCTCTTTAATTACACATTATAGTCCTACAACCCCCAATGCAAGCATTGGGTTTGTCCTAATCCCAGTTCGCTCGCCGCTACTATGGGAATCTCATTTGATTTCTCTTCCTCTGGCTACTGAGATGTTTCACTTCACCAGGTTCGCTCCCCGTAGGGTAACATATATCTCTATATGCTGGGTTGCCCCATTCGGAAATCCTCGGATCAAAGCTCTTTGGCAGCTCCCCGAGGCTTATCGCAGCCTAATACGTCCTTCATCGCCTCTTACAGTCAAGGCATCCACCATTAGCCCTTAATAGCTTATAATAAAATCTAAATAAATTTAGATTTCTTTTCTTGCCTAGAGTAATTAATTAAAATTACTCTAAATTTGATAATATTCTTTGGCTACTATCTTATTAAACATATATACAAGTACATACTATAATAAGTTAGTTGTGTTATCTATAGTTAAATTTAACTTTTACATTAAATTTTAGATATGAAATTTTTTTATTTAAAATTAAACATTACTATTTAATTTTACGAAAAAATTTTAAAGACTTTAACATTATATTTTTAAATATCATATTACTTAAAATAACTAAAGTTATTTCAAGGTAACGTTTCTGATTAAAACCAGATATAAACTCTTATATATAAAAGCTTATATCTAATTTTATTCTTATAGTATATGGTGGAGAATAGCGGGATCGAACCGCTGACCTCCTGCGTGCAAAGCAGGCGCTCTCCCAGCTGAGCTAATTCCCCATGATGGTGGGCCTATCAGGACTTGAACCTGAGACCTCACGATTATCAGTCGAGCGCTCTAGCCAGCTGAGCTATAGGCCCATATTTACCTATAAATTATTTGTAGTTCTTCAAATAATCTTTACAAACTAAATATATGTTGTTAAAAGTAGTTTTTTCTTTTTATTTATATATTAAGAAACAAATCTTAATAATATTTCTTTGAAAGGAGGTGATCCAACCGCAGGTTCTCCTACGGTTACCTTGTTACGACTTCACCCCAGTCGCCAAATCCACTGTGGAAGGTAGCTATTTTAGCATCCCCGCTTCGAATGAGTTCGACTCCCATGGTGTGACGGGCGGTGAGTACAAGACCCGGGAACGTATTCACCGTAGCATAGCTGATCTACGATTACTAGCGATTCCAACTTCATGTAGTCGAGTTGCAGACTACAATCCGAACTGGGAGATATTTTATAAGATTTGCTCCACGTCACCGTATTGCCGCTCTTTGTATATCCCATTGTAGCACGTGTGTAGCCCTGGACGTAAGGGCCATGATGACTTGACGTCGTCCTCACCTTCCTCCTACTTGCGTAGGCAGTCTGTTTAGAGTTCTCAGCCGAACTGTTAGCAACTAAACACGAGGGTTGCGCTCGTTGCGGGACTTAACCCAACATCTCACGACACGAGCTGACGAC
>CALLKD010000061.1 GCA_938008595.1 uncultured bacterium
CCTGTGTGTGCCTTGCATACACTTCAACTACGAAAGTAGTTAAAAACTCTAGAGGGTGCAAGTCCCTTATCGGCAAGTTGTTGAAATAAATTGCGCCGATTAGCACGAGGCAAGCTGGTTTGCGGTGACGCAAACAGTGAAGGAAGCCCAGCGGCAAACGCCTGTACCGAGGAACACGAACCGTATAAGAGGCACCAATATCCGGGTAAGCAAGCACAGCATTGCGAAGCCCACAACAACAGGATGTTGGTGTAGATACGGCGGGGATAGGCGGAAAGAGGAAGTGTTTACCGAGGGAGGTCTCCGCAGCCTATACAGGCATAGCGGAGAAGTCAGCAGAGGTCATAGTACCGCAGGCAACGAGCTGCCCGGAAAGCAGAGGCCTCACAAAGCGGAAAGGACCGAACGTTTAGTAGTTCCTGATTATCCACGGACTGGCACCGCCATAGCCCGGATAAAAGGGAACAGGAACAGGATTAAACCAACAATCCAAACCATGATTGTACAAGTACTACAACCAAAGAACCTACAACGAGCGCTGCAACAAGTGGTGGCTAACGGCGGAAGCGCCGGAGTAGATGGTATGCCCACCACAGCGCTGAAAGCGTATGTGTCGCAACACCAAGAAACACTCCGACAAAAGATGCTAAGGAATGAGTACTTGCCCCAACCCATCTTAGGCGTAGAGATACCGAAAACAAACGGCAAAAGCCGACTGTTAGGTATTCCCTGCGTGGTGGACAGGCTGCTGCAACAGGCGGTAGCGCAAACGATGATGCCCCACTTTGAGGTGGAATTCAGTCGGCACAGCTATGGCTTTCGTCCGCAGAAGAACGCAAGACAAGCCGTAGGCAAGGCGATGGACAACATCCATTCGGGCTATCAGCATATCGTGGACATCGACCTGAAGAACTTCTTCGATGAAGTGAACCACTGTCTGCTGATGAACCTGATTTACCGCAAGGTAAAATGCGCCACCACCCTACGTCTTATCCGCAAATGGCTGCGTGCGCCTATACAGATAAAGGGGCAACTCCACAAACGCAGAAAAGGCGTACCCCAAGGCAGTCCGCTCAGTCCCTTGCTGTCCAATATCTTGCTACATGAGTTGGACAAGGAACTGGAACGGCGAGGACTGCGCTTTGTGCGCTATGCCGATGATTTCAGCATCTACACCAAGTCGAAAGCGGAGGCAAGGAGAGTAGGCAATGCGGTGTATCTGTTTTTGAGAGACAAACTGCAACTGCCCATCCACCGAGCGAAGAGTGGTTTGAGAAAACCTGTACAGTTCGAGCTACTAGGATTCCGATTTGTGCCGACCTATCAAAAGGGCGACAAAGGGAAGTATCAACTCACGGTGAGCGACAAAGCGTGGATGAAGCTGAAACAAAGCCTGAAATGGGAAACCCGAAAGACACAGCCACAAAAGCTATCGGAACGTATTGCGAAGATAAAAGCGATACAACGAGGCTGGCTGAACTACTTTCGGGGAGCGAGCATCCAAGGCAAACTGCGGGACATAGATGGCTGGGTAAGAAACCGGCTGCGCTATTGCATTTGGCACGATTGGAAGAAGCCGGAGCGCAAGCGGAAGAACCTGCTGCGATTGGGCGTAGACCGACACCATGCCTATGCATGGAGCAGAACACGGAAAGGAGGGTGGTGCATAGCACAAAGCCCGATACTGAGTACCACCATCACGCTGGAACGGCTGAGGAAACGAGGGTATGTATCCATGTTGGAAATGTATGATGAACTGAACCCATTACTAAACGAACCGCCGTATACGAGACCCGTACGTACGGTGGTGTGAGAGGCGCACCTCATCGCTTTATGCGGTGAGGCCGTCTACTCGATTAGCAGTAGTGGTTCTGTTTTCGTCCGTCATTTCGATAGTTTTAGAATTTTAAATGCTCCTTGTCCAACGATGAAAAATACAATTGTCCCAACGATAAGGTCGGGATATTTTGAGTTTGTCAAGTAAACAAGTCCGCCTGCTACGATTACTCCAAGATTTACAATTACGTCATTAGATGTGAAAATCATACTTGCTTGCATATGTGCTTCTTTGCTTTTACTTTTTTGCAGTAAATACAAACAAAGTCCGTTGCCGATAAGTGCAAAAATTGAAATAATAATCATTGTCTGAAATGCAGGGATTGTTTCAGTCCCAATAAATCGTCTGATAACTTCAATGAAACCGAAAACGGCAAGTGTCAATTGAAAATAACCTGCTGATTTTGCGATGTTCTTTTTAGATCGGAAGAGCA
>CALLKD010000062.1 GCA_938008595.1 uncultured bacterium
GCGCCGTCAAGGAGTTGTCTGGGGGAAATAGTACGGGGTCGCATTACTGCGACCCCTTGTTTGACCTATTCCCTGATGGTGGGCTTACTTACGGAGATCCAGCGAATTGGTCTCTCCAGAATCTCGAGCAGTTGTCCTGGAGGAGGTTCCACCCAAACGTCCCCTTTTTGCATCAGCACGGTCCCAATCTTGACCGAGCGTGAAAGAAAAACTCTTACGAACTCGAGCAGATGTATTTCGGCAAACTTCTGCCGTTTTAGTAGCAGCCTCCACTGCACCCTCACCCAGAAGTACGCCGACCTTCGGCTCGAGTGCGCGAGATGAAATTTATTGATCGCATCGTCAAGCTTCTGGCGCTTGCGATCAAGACGCACAAGATCTTGCCAAGGGTCAGCGACCACGACCCTGACCGTGTTGATTGCACGTCTCACGAGGTAAGGCGAGTACTTGGCGACGTAGCAGATCTCTACGCATGTAACGGGAACAGTACCCATAGCCCGAATACTCCTTACATTGTTCATTTCATATCCCCTTGTACAGTGCCTGCATGCACAATACTCTCAGTGCTTCCTGTGCGCAATTGCGGTGATACAATGCCCGAATGGAACAAGACACACTACCCACCGGAGACATTGCAAGCCTGATGGCATATATTGGCATCCACTTTCCTTTTACCCAGGACCACTATCCTAACGAAGACCTTAGTACGCCAGAGAAGGTGACGCGATTTGCACTAGAGCACAGTCTTGATCATATGGTTAAAACAACTGGAAAGATTGCTACACAGAAGGAAGATTTCGCACACGGAGGAGACATGGATAGTCACCGACTCCAGATTGATACTATTAAAATGCTCGTGACGTCTCTTAACCTTGCTCGTGCACTTGGTATGACTGCAGACGATGTTACTCGTATGGTTCCTATTGCAATGGGAACACAGAAGGCTTAAACGGTCTTCTTTTTAGAAAGAGAGATCTTTTTGTTCTTCCACTCCTCTATCTTTTTGTGATCTCCTGTTTGGAGCACCTTGGGTACACGATATCCCTTTCCTTCCCAGAGGATTGATTCAGGCCTGGTATACACCTCGCGTGCGGCAGTGCGGCGTTCCTCTACTGATTCATCCTTACCGAGCACTCCTGGAATGCGTCTAGTGACGGCATCAACGATGGCAAGTGCAGGAATCTCTCCACCGGTATACGTTGCCTGCCCTACGGCATACTTTTTAACAGTCCCAAATGTCTTTAAAAGCTGTAGAGCTCTATTATCAATACCTTCATAGCGACCGCAGACAAGTACCACATCATCAAACTTTGAAAGTTTCTCTGCTTCCGCATTATCAAATTCTTTTCCACCAGGAAGGAACCACACGAGGGCAATCTTTCCCTTGCGACGAGCAAGTGACTTCTTAACGGCAGTGACAACGGGCAGTGCCGTCATGACCATACCTGGACCTCCTCCATATGGTCGCTCATCAACCTTCCCCCACTTGTTTGTGACGTAGTCACGAGGAGACTGGTAGTCTACGGAAATCTTCTTCGCTTCACGTGCGCGTCCTAGGATAGACGCAGACAGGTACGGCTCACATGCCTCAGGAAATAGTGTAATTAGGTGGAAGCGAAGCATAGTATAAGGGAGGAGCCTCCCGTTAGGCTTATATCTTTCCTATCTCTGCAAGTACTTCTTCTAGTGGCTTATCAGCATCTGCTCTCTTTCCTCCAATTGGTTCGTTGATCTTAAGATTAACGCGCGCGTTGTGCTTCATACCAACAACACGCAAAAGTGTACGGAGTGCCTTTGCGATGTTTCCATCACGACCAATGATCTTACCCATATCGTTTGGTCCTACAGAAAGCGTAAGGAGTACGCCCATCTCATCTACCGAACGAGTAACAACTACCATCTCTGGCATATCTACCAGTGCCTTCACTACATATTCAAGGAATTCGCGATCAGAGTCCATATCGTTTCAGTGATTCAGGGTTACGGAAGTAATGTCAGTTCAATCGAACGTGACGCAAGTAAACGGCAGTCTAAGCAACAGCTTCGACAACTTCTTCTACAGGAGCTTCTTCGGCAACAGCTTCTTCTACGGGTGCAGTTTCTTCTACAGGAGTAGCGGCTTCAGCCTCAGCAGCAGCCTTTGCATCTGCCTCTGCCTTAGCGGCAGCTTCACGAGCCTTTGCTTCCGCTGCCTCTTCTTCAGCCTTGCGCTTTGCAATGTGCTTCTCAAGATTCTTCTTTGATACAGAAGCAATCTTAGCACCGTCACGAAGACCTGTTGAAACAAGGAGGTTGTGTACTGAAGGAGAAACCTGTGCTCCCTTCTGTACCCATGCCTCTATCTTAGCGCCGTCAATATTTGAAACCTTGGTCTTTGGGTTATATGAACCAACAAGATCAACATATTTACCAGCCTTAGGGCCACTTTGGTGCTCAAGAACGACAATGCGAAAAGCCGGGTCATTTCGACGGCCAATGCGCTGAAAACGGATCATTAACATAATGTGGATAAAGGTACCAGATATAGTACACACCGTCAACGAGCCGTGGGTCATAGGTGTCCTAGTCGTTTAGCTTCGAGGGCAATATCTGGTACAGTTGGCGTATGACTACTTCTACAGACGGGACATATACAGGCCCGATTGCTATTACTCGTACCGGTAAAGGGTTCTTTACCATCGACCCTGAAAAGGAAGATCTCTTTATTCCAGAGGAAAATCTTGGTGGTGCCTTCCCTGGTGACATTGTAAAAGTGAGTGAGGCTGGCATGCAGGCAGACCAGCGTACCGGTGCTCTTCGCATGACAGGAAAGGTCATTGAGATTGTTAGCCGTGGACGCACCACGTTTGTAGGAAAGCTTGTGCGTGGTGATGAGATCAATCAAAACCCAGCAGAGGTGTATTTGATCCCTGACTGGAAGAAAATGTACACGCCATTCTTAGTTCGTGGAGAGTCTTTACCACTCGGACAAAAGGTATTAGTCCGTCTCACCACCTGGGCACCTGGTACAGAATTTCCGCAAGCCGTACTAGAAGAAGTGATTGGACCAGCTGGTGTGCACGAGACCGAGATGCGTGCACTTGCACTTGGTAGTGGCTTTCGTTCTGACTTCCCTCCTGGCGTTGTAGGTGAAGCAGTTGCACTTGAGAAGGACGGGAAGGCAGCACTGCTTACTGAAGCTGAACGTGCCGTAGGGGCAGGTACCCGCCGTGATTTCCGTGATGTTACCACCTTCACCATTGACCCTTTTGACGCAAAGGACTTTGACGACGCACTTTCGGTACGAACCCTGGAAGACGGTAATACGGAAGTCGGCGTACACATTGCCGACGTGTCATTCTTTGTACGACCTGGTACCGCAATTGATGACGAGGCACGCGCACGCGCTACCAGCGTGTACCTTGTTGACCGCACCATTCCTATGCTCCCTGAGGTGCTCTCAACGGATCTCTGTTCCCTAAATCCAAATGAAGATCGTCTTTCTGTATCAGCGGTGTTTGTGCTTGATGCAGAGGCGAATATTGTTTCAAAGTGGTTTGGCGAAACGGTAATACACTCTGACAAGCGATTTACGTATGAAAATGCGCAGGAGGTACTCGATACTAAGTCGGGAGAATTTCTCGCAGAACTTACCACCCTTGAAACACTTGCAAATAAGATACGGGCACGACGTGTTGCCTCTGGCGCTATTGCATTTGATACCCCTGAGGTAAAGATAAAACTCAATGAGTAAGGTAAACCAATTGCCGTAGAAATTAAGGAGCGTAGAGCTACCAATCTCCTCATTGAAGACTTCATGCTTCTCGCTAACGAACATGTGGCTGAATACCTTACCGAAGAAACGAAGAAGGCAGGGACAGGAGCAACCATATACCGTACGCACGACGAGCCTGATGCAGATAGAATCGCAAACCTTGCTGAATTCCTAAAAGTACTTGGGTATCATCTTGATACGGTTGGCGGTGTTGTTACCGGGTCAGCAATCAACGCACTACTCGACTCAGTGGTTGGAAAACCTGAAGAGTATCTCATTAAAGTTGCTGCACTTCGCTCAATGGCAAAGGCTACGTACACGACAAAAAATATTGGTCACTTTGGACTAGCGTTTGAATATTACACACACTTCACCTCCCCTATCCGCAGATACCCAGACCTTCTCATACACCGATTGGTGAAGCACTTTGCTGATCATGAACCTATGAGCACGGCACAAATGGATGAGTTTGATGCACTTGCACGACACGCAAGTGAGCGTGAGGTTGGTGCTGCAGAAGCTGAGCGTGATTCAATCAAGATGAAGCAGGTTGAATATCTTGCTGGGCGTGTGGGTGAGGAATTTGATGCAGTCATCAGTGGCGCTACTGACCGCGGACTGTATGTAGAGCTTAAGGAAACACGTGCGGAGGGAATGATTGCAATGCGCAATGTTGGTAACGATTACTTTACCTATGATCCAAAGCGATATCGCATTGTGGGAGAGCGAACCAAGGTGCAGTACGCACTTGGGGACGCGGTGCGCGTAAAACTCATCGCCGCTCGCGTCGTTGATCGTGAACTCGACTTTACGCTAGTGAGTTAATTCCATAAAACGATACGGGCCTGGCGAATCTTCGCCAGGCCCTACTCCTTTCCTCTTTTGTTTAGTTTGTCGTGGATGTACCCATCAAGCCAGGGCACAAACTTGCACAACCCCAAGAAAAAGTACGTTTTGAGGATGATGTGCTCTTCCGGCATATACATCGCGCAGAAGATGATTCCAAGCGCGATGATACAGCCGAACACTCCTGCTCGTGAGGCTTCCTCGGGAACAAACAACAGAATGAACGTTTCCCGCACAAGCCAGTTAATCGTCCACGAAAACAACAACAAGACAATAAACACTGCCACCAGCACGATGGCATAGTCGAGTACTGCTACCATCTCCACCTCCCTGTCCTTCCCCAAGTAAAGCAGACTATTTCCAAACTGCAATACTGTATTGATTAATCAGGATTTGGATGGGGTGATGAAAACATAAACGCCGGGTACCTGATTGGTCCCGGCGTTTTGCATTCTATACATTCTTGCTTGAAGAAACAGCCCGCCGCTTCGGGTCTGTGTAGCGAACAAGAAGTGCCATGCATATAAATTCAAGAAAGTAGACGACATAGCACACAATGACTCCCAGCACCTCAAGAACAACAAAGGACAAAAAGAACTGCAGTCCATAGTGACTGTCGATGATACATATAACAGCCACACCCATCGCAACGATCGACAGTAGTGTCAGCGTTGCCTTGATGAAGGAAACAGCCATAGGTGCAAGCACCAAGCACACCAGCACAAGCGAAATAGTATCAATAGTATCCATACGTCTTCTCCCACGTGTCTGAGACAGACGATATCACACGGGCGGGACGAGTACCACGTCTCGATCCCTGTCTTCTACTTCGCCACCAGTGCCGCTTCTTCAAACTTAATCGAGAGGAGCTTTGAAATACCATCACCACCCATAGTGACGCCATAGAGAATACCTGCGCGACTCATGGTTTCTCTGTTGTGTGAAATAACAATAAGCTGTGACTTCTTTGCAAGGTTCTCAATCATGTCTCCATAGCGTCTGCTATTTGCTTCGTCCAGTGCAGCGTCTGTTTCATCAAGTATCAAAAATGGCGGTGGGTTCACCTGACTCATTGCAAAAATAAGTGCAATAGAAGTGAGGGCGCGCTCACCACCTGAAAGCTGCATGAGCGCTTGCACTCGTTTCTTTGGAAGGTTCACTACAATCTCAATACCTGCCTTTACATAGCGCTTTGTAGTAGGGGCAACCTCCTCACCAAACTCTTCAGCATCTTCATCTGTCTCTGGCACCTCATCAAGAACCAGTTTTGCAGATCCTCCGCCAAACATGAGTGCAAAGAACTCAGTAAATGACGCATTAACCTTTGCCAATCCTTCGGTAAAGGTTTTTGTTAACTCGCGGTCTAGATCTGCGATAAGTGTGCGAAGTCCCTCACTAGACCTCGTAAGGTCCTCAAGCTCATGTGCAAGGAATTCCTCCCGCGCCACTGCGTCATCATATTCCTTCTTCACATCGTCACCCCCGCCTCCGGCTTCTTCTACACGAATCTTAAGGCGCTCAATCATACGCTTGCGCTCTTCCTGTGTACGGCGGTCCTCCTCTGGAAGAGTCTGAAGTGGTGTGTAGGCAAGTGCAGGCGTACCCGCAAGAGCAAGTGCTTCCACTCGCTCACGCTCAAGCTCTTCGCTAAGTAGGGTTAGCTCACGCAAGCGTCCATCAAGACGCACAATGTGATTCTCGTGCTGTGCCTTACGCTCAGCAAGTTCAAGAATTCGGTGTCGCTCTTCCCTTCCTGTTTCGTCATGCGCCATTGACTCATCCCGTGCACGCATAAGATCATTTCGTCCCTCATCGATTCTACGCACCAGATCTGCATCTTTCTCTAGGAGTGCAGTTCTCTCATTTTCATAGGTAAACAACAGCTGTTCCTCATCCTGCATGAGTGAGTCACTGGTGGTACCAAACCGATCAAAGAATGCAGCTACATAGGTACGAAGTGTTTTGAGTGCAACACGAAGTGCATGCGGTTCTGAGTCTTCATACTGCTCTGTCTGTCGCTCAATTTCCTCTTTAAGATCAAGCAGCGCCTGACGAGGAATCTTTACACTTGTCTCTTGGCTCGCACCCTGACTTCGCTTCTTTGCACTTTCAAGGGCGCCCTCAACACGGCCAAGCTCACGGGCAAGTACCCCACGTTCTGTTTGTGCCCGTTCGAGGGTGCGCTCTGCATTTCGTATACGCTCTGCAAGCTTTGCTCCTACGGCATCATTGGTTGTACGCTCATCAAATGCTGTCAGTGCCTGTGTAGCCTCCCGCAATTGTTCTTGTGCCCCTTCGCGCTCTGCCGCCACCTTCATCTGCTCTGTGGCGATATACAACTCTTCAATGGCAAAGTATGTCTGGCACGATTCAGCAAGCTCAAGCATCAAGGATGCCGCACGCTCAAGACGCTCAACTTGTTTCTTCAAGAACCGTACGTGAGGTGCAAGTTCACGGCGCAATCCTTCCACCTCCCGCATATTTGCCTCAGTCTTTTCAAGCTTACGCTCTGCATCCTGTTTCTTGTATTCAAATATCTTAAGACCAAGTGCGTCCTCGAGAATGGAGCGTCGCTCACGTGAATGCGCTGAGAGAATTCTATCGGCTTCACCTTGGGAGATAATATGATGTCCCGTATCACCAATGTTGGCACGCGCAAGAAGCTCCTGCACATCCCGCAGGCGTACGATTGATCCATTTATCGAGTACTCACTCGCACCATCACGAAATACTGCGCGCTCAATTGTTACCTCATCAAAGTCGAGACTTGGGAATGTGCGCGTGCCATTCTTCATCTGATTATCAAACACGATAGCGACGGCTCCGCGGTTAGCACGTGGTGCTGAAACAGAGCCGCTGAAGATGAGATCCTCACTCTTCTTTCCACGCATCGATTTCATTGACTGCTCACCAAGTGCAAACCGAAACGCTTCAGCCACGTTACTTTTCCCAGAGCCGTTAGGGCCAACAATAGCGGTTGTTGCACTAGAGAAATCTAGTACCGTCTTTCGAGCAAATGATTTAAAACCCGCTATTTCAAGCCGCTTCAACATTAAAAACAGTATACCGTATGAGGATTGAAAAATGAGTGGTCCCGCTGTTTGTTACCACCCCTTCTTATCAATTGCCGCCTGTGCAGCAGCCTGTTCTGCTTCCTGCTTTGAAAGTCCTTCTCCTTCTGCAATCTTTTCATTCCCTAGGAATACTCCTACGGTAAAACGCTTATCATGGTCTGGGCCAGTCTCACGGAGTGTCTTGTAGCTTGGTGTGGTACCACGCTTCTCCTGTGCCAACTCTTGGAAACTGCTCTTTGCATCTTGCCAGGCACGAGAAGAGATAATGGCATCAATCTTCTGATAGATATGTATCTTCAAAAACTCATCTACTACCGTAAATCCTTGATCAAGGTATAGGGCACCAAGCAGTGCTTCAAAGGCATTGGCGAGAATGATGAGGCGGGCACGTCCAACATCTTTTGACTCTCCCTTTGAAAGAAGAAGGAGGTCGTTAAGACCAATCTTCTCAGCACTCTCTGCAAGTGAGTTCGTATTAACAAGTGCTGCGCGGAAGGCAGTGAGTTCCCCTTCAGGTTTTTGTGGAAACTTCTCAAAAAGGAAGTGTGTTACGGCAAGTTCAAGTACGGCATCACCCAAAAACTCCAGGCGCTCGTTATGCGCCTTTGCGGTCTTATTTTCGTTCAAAAAGGAACGGTGTGTAAGCGCCTCTTCAAGAAGTTCGTGGTTTTTGAACGATATTCCAAGCCGTGTGGCGGCTGCAGTACCTTCTGCGGGTGTCATATTTCAACAGGGTATATAAAATATTGGAAATTGCCAATATGACCCCTTTCTATGACTGATGCGCGAGCGATTTCGCACGAGAGCGATCAAGGAGCTTCTGGACTGCCGCTGTTACAATCGGAAGCATGTCGTCATAGAAATTAAGGTCAAGAATGTCAGGGAGACGGAACCATTTAGCGTCATCAAGTCCTCCGCTCTTCTTTAGCACCAGTGTTTCGAACTCAGACTCAACCAAGAAGAAATATACGTGCTTACGAACCTTTCCTTTCTCAGGGTGTGAGGCAACATATTCATTTTCTCCGATCATGTCCTGCACGTGTGCGGTGAGTCCAATTTCCTCTTTCACCACGCGCGCAACTCCCGCCTCAGGTGAAGGGTCGTTTTCAATATGCCCCTTTGAAAGAGTCCATCGACCAAACACATCATGCACAAGGGCAAGATAGTACTGCCCTTCGTGCTCTGCATAGACAATGGCACCACCAAGTTTCTCAAGTGGAAGATCCTCTCTGCGCACACGATCTTTCTTTCCCGTCTCATCCTTTCCTGGTTCCCCAAGTTCTTTGTATACGGCACCAAGTACTCCGTTAATAAAACGGCCACTTGAATCCCCACCAAATATCTTTGCGAGTTCAATTGCCTCATTAATAGCAACCTTTGCTGGTACCTGGGTGCGGTCTGCAAAGAGAAGTTCAAATAGCCCAATACGGAGTATGTTCCTATCAACCGGTGCAATCTTTTCAATAGGCCAATCAGGTGCAGCCTTGGTGATAACAAGGTCAAGATCAGCACGCTTAGCAAGAACACCAGTGAGGAGAGCTTCCATAAAGGCACGATCGGTATCTTCTCCCCCAAACTCCTCTACGTTACGAAGGAGCATTGCAGGTACGCTTGATTCTTCTGCATGAGACGTATCCCATTCAAAGAGAGTTTGGAGTACCACGGAGCGAGCAAGATGTCGGTTGGCCATATGAAAGAGCTTTAGATTTAGAGTATGGTTAATAATGAGAAAGCGCAACTTTCAAAGGTGTGTATAAAGAAAAGCCCCGCAGATGTCTGCGGGGCTTTTCTGTTTCAAAACTTAGGCTCCTCCTCCGAATCCAGAGCGAGACTTTGCCTTTCCAAGAGTCATACGACCTGCAAGTCCCTTTGACTTCTTGTCGTCCTTTTCTACATGAATAGGTTCCTTAGCTCCTTCTGCATGAATGTGTTCGTGCTTTGCCTTCTCTAGGGCCTTTTCACGAGCCTGCTCCTTCTTGATCTCCTTCTTAGGTAGGATCTGCTTTCCACGGTACATACCGGTTGATTCATCAAGACGGTGAGGAAGGCGAAGAGCACCGCTCTCCTTGTCGGTTACTAGATTAGTACCAGCAAGCGCATGGTGGCTGCGGCGGTTTTTAGTATGGGAACTGGTGTGACGCATTCGTACTGACATATAAGGGACAGGCTACCACACTGTATCTCACAAGACAAATACCCCACTTTTTCCTAAATATGCTAGAGTTAAGGCACTACACTGGCATGAACCTTTGTAGAGGTCCTCTGCTTGCGCACGTTCGCAACTGAGGATACCGATTCGGCAGCAACAACCCCAACCAATATGAAAGGGATTGGGATGATTAACTGGAAACCGCCGAACAAGTTTGAACTTCCGCTTATTGATCCAGGGTAACCACCCTGATCACTGTGACCCCGAGTTCAGCGGAAACTCTGAACCTAAGGTGCGGGGACTTCCCCCAGACCTCTGTGCGGTGGGCCACCTGGGTCCACCGCACAAATCTTTTCTATACACATATATGTGGAAAGCCGCCTGGTACTACCCAGGCGGCTTTTCTCTTGATCCGCATTTCTCTGCTTCTGTCTTATAGATCCACCTATTTGAGATGGCGCAAAGTACCTGGGCACTTGTGCCTTCGCCTGTGGTGCCGTTGTTTTTCGGACAACCATCGCACAGAGTGGTGGACTTGGGTTCGGGGTAGAGCCCGAACACTCGCGCACGCGCAACCATAATTAAAACCCTCTTGATCGAATGAACACCAGTTTTCAACTGTACGCTCAAACTATACTCAGTCAATATGTATAAATGTCTTGCGGTGGATATCAGAGAGGCCGTGCTCTTTAAGGGCAGCGATGTGCATTTTTGTGCCATACCCCTTATGGCTTGCAAATCCATATGCTGGGTACTGCACTCCATACGCCACCATCACCCTATCGCGTACCACTTTTGCAGCTATTGAAGCAAGCATGATTGCAGGAACTATACCGTCTCCTCCGATGACAGTTTCTTGTATGTACTCTTTAGGGGCGTGTAGTGACCCATCAAGCCACACCTTCCCTTCTGTGGGGTTTGGGAACAGTTGTGCTAGCCCGTTACCAACTGCCTCCCGTATGCATACGGCAATTCCCCTTTCATCAATGTCATGTGCAGAGATTAGGAGTACGAGATATTCAACCGTTCCCTTTTTTACTTCCTCCTCAAGTATTGAAAATAACGCTTCTCTCTTTTTCTCACTCAGCTTCTTTGAATCATGCAGACCTGGGAATGTAGCGGGTAGATCAAACCTCTCCCGTACTTTGACAAGACCCACAGACACAGGACCAGCCAAGGGACCGCGGCCGGCTTCGTCTATACCAATCACATAATTATCCACGTAGTCCGAGTGCATCTTTTAGGGCAATATTCTTAAATTCCACACTGTTTAAAATGCGAACACGCTTCCCTACTGCACTCAATTGATCTTTGATTTCTTCGTGCCCTCCAAGAGATGCAACAGCTTCTAAAATGGAATCAGTGGAAATTCCAATTACTGTAAGACTTATATCTAGCGTCAGAGCTTTCGCAAGCAAGTCGATTTCAGGGGTGGTAGATAGAATCTTTCCAAATTCTCTCATCATGTCTAGAACTTCGATATTTCCACGTAAGTACGCATGCACAAACGCTCTCCATACTTCTTCTTTAGAAAGGTGCAATTCTTCTGCGAATGCAGAAACAACAGCGTTAAAAGCAAGCCGCTCAAGTATGTAGATTCCAGACCCCATCTCTGTATGGGTATGTTTGTCAGCAAGATACCCACTGTTACCTGTCCGAAGTAAGTACTCACGCAAGACTTCTAGTGCGATGTTTTCGGTTATGGCTTCGTTTAAGCTAGTCCCAGAATATGAGTACGAGTAGGTATAACTTCCCGGCAAAGTTGACGACCCTTGAATCTCTTCTACCCCTGTCTTCATCTCTAATTTTAGTATTGCATCGTCAGAACCCTTAACCGTCACACCACTCGGCGACTCTACAATTTCGTGAACATACGATCCACGCACATGCGTGGCCTCATGCGCAAGGGTTGCTAGTAATTTGATTATTTTCTCAGGTCGCACTCTCGAGTGTTCTGGGTAATCCCACACAAGCTCAATCTCACCCCTTTCCACTATTGCCCTTCCAACAACCTTTCCTTCTGCGGGGATCTCTTTTAAGTCTTTCTTAAAAGAGATCCTATTTGGATCGATTTTATGCCCAGAGTTTTGCACCTCCCCTTCCCCTCCGGATTTAGCAATCATTTCATCGAAGATGGTGTTGAGCACCGTGAAGTCTACTGCTGCAATAAACTCTTCAGGAGAGCTGATATTTTCAAAGTCACCATTAAATGCAAGTTCTGGGGTGAGAAGTAGCGGGGGCAGCTCTTCGGCTGACGGCTCGTCTTCTTCTGGTGTATCGCTCCACTTCGGTCTAAAAAATTCCATACCTGAAATTCTATCACCTATATATGGCCTTTGTGGCTCATAAATAATGAATGGTATTCTGTACCCATGAGCCGATTTATCCATCTCCATACCCACAGCCACTATAGCTTTCTAGAGGCACTGCCCAAGATTCCGGACCTCGTTAAGAAAGCGTCCGATGAGAAGATGGATGCCATTGCCCTAACCGATGCTGGCAACCTACACGGTGCAATTGATTTCTATAAGGCCTGCGAGAAAAAGGATATTAAAGCCATAATCGGAGTGGACGCATATATCGCACCCCGATCCCGATTTGATAAGGACACCACGGTTGATGCCAAGCGATCACGTCTCGTACTGCTTGCAGAAAATAATGAAGGGTATAAGAACCTTCTCAAACTAGTAAGTGCATCTCACATTGAAGGGTTCTTTGATAAGCCACGAATGGATCGTGAGCTTCTCAAACAACACGCTACCGGACTCATTGCACTTGTGCCTTCAATTAGTAGTGACGTGTCACAACTATTTGCCGCAGGTGATAGCGCAGGAGCTGCAGCGGCACTTGCGTCATGGCAGAGCATCTTTGCACCAGAGAATCTCTTTTTGGAAATTAGTCATCACGAGATAATACCTGGACACGAAGCGGTAATGAAGCAAATACGGAAACTCAGTGAAGAATCTGGCGTGCCACTCGTAGCACAGCATGATGTGTATTATCTCTCTCCCTCTGACCACTCTGCTCGTGAAATTATGCGCCGTATTAAATACGGTACGAGTGTACAAAATGAAGAAGAGGATTTTTCATTCACCACACAGAAGCAAATGCTTGTGTGGTTTAAAGATATTCCCGACGCCGTATATAGAAGTGGTGAAATAGCAGACCGGTGTTCGGTCACGTTTGATCTTGGTTCATGGGTGTTCCCTAAGTTCCCCATTCCAGAAGGCACCACACACGAAGAACTGCTGCGCACCCGTACCTTTGAGGGACTTGGTACGCGAAACATGGCAGAGACTCCTGAAGTTGTTGCGCGTATTGAGTACGAGCTAGACGTCATTATTGGAAAGGGATTTGCCCCGTACTTCCTTACCGTGTCTGACCTTCTTACACACGCTAAAGAAGTGGGCATCCTCACCACCACTCGTGGATCTGCGGCAGGTAGTCTTGTCTCATACCTCGTGGGTATTACAAACGTAGACCCGCTTGCCTACAAACTGCCCTTTGAGCGTTTCCTTAACCCTGAACGTCCTAAGGCTCCCGATATCGACATGGACTTTGCCGATACCAGACGAGACGAAATGATTGCCTATGCAAAGGAGAAGTACGGAGAACAGAACGTAGCGCAGATTGGTACCTTTGGAACGATGATGGCGAGAGCAGCGGCTCGTGACGTGGCGCGCGCACTCGGGCACGCCTATTCAACCGGTGACCGCCTCGCAAAACTTATTCCACTCGGTGCGCAAGGATTCCCCATGACCATTGCACGAGCACTTAAAATGGAGCCTGATCTTAAGGCACTCTATGACGAGGATGATGACACGCGAGAGATCCTTGATCTTGCAATGCGTATTGAGGGATGTGCACGTCAAACAGGGGTGCACGCTGCAGGTATTGTTATCTCCCCTACTCCCCTTACCGAATGGACGGCACTGTCTGTTGACCCTAAGACGGGCAAGCTTATCACCCAGTACGACATGCATGCCATTGAGGATGCAGGACTGTTGAAGTTTGACTTTCTTGGTATTAAAAACCTTTCCATACTTTCAGATGCAGTAGCGCGAGTAAAAGAACTCCACGCACACGCAATTGATATTGAAAATATTCCACTCGATGATCCTAAGACATTTGCAATGCTTGCTGCTGGTATTACTGAAGGTACCTTCCAGCTAAACGGCTCGGGTATGACGCGGTACCTCAAGGAACTTCAGCCTACGAGTATTCACGACATCAACGCCATGGTGGCGCTGTATCGTCCTGGTCCTATGGAAACTATTCCTTCCTATATTGAGCGCAAGAAGAACCCTACACTCATACGCTATCTCGATGACCGCATGAAGGAGTACCTCGACGCCTCATATGGACTTTTGGTGTATCAAGACGACGTGCTCCTCACCGCTATTAAACTTGGCGGGTACTCATGGCTTGAAGCAGACACGCTCCGTAAGGCGATGGGTAAAAAGATTCCTGCAGAGATGGAGGCACAGAAAGAGAAACTCTTGAAAGGATTCCGTGAATACGGAAAGCTTTCTCCGACAAAGGGCGAGCAGTTGTGGAAACTTATCGAGCCATTTGCTGCATACGGATTTAACAAGGCACATGCTGCATGCTATGGAAAAGTTGCGTACCAAACTGCATACATGAAGGCCAACTACCCGGTTGAATATATGGCTGCAGTGCTCACTGCTGACGCTGGAGATACTGAATCTATCGCCATCTTCGTAGCAGAGTGTGGACGTCTCGGTATTCCAATCTTGCCACCTGATGTTACTGAAAGTGGTACTGACTTCACGGCAATACGCGCAAGTGACGAATACCCTAAGGGTGCAATACGCTTTGGACTTTCTAGTATTAAGAACTTTGGTGATGGTATTGCCCATGCAATTCTTGAAGAGCGCAAAGCACACGGAGGGTTCACCAGTCTTGAAGATTTCCTTGCTCGTGTTTCTGAAAAGAGTCTTAATCGTCGCTCACTGGAGTCACTTATTAAGTGTGGTGCGCTTGATAGGTTTACTGATGCAGAAGGAGGACGCGCCTATCTCCATACACACATTGAAACCCTCCTCGCCTTTCACAAAGATGCTACTGCACCAAAGCCACAGGATTCTTTGTTTGGTGCTGGCATGCTCACCCCAACACTGCACCTACCAAAGAGCACCGGCACAACACCGATACTTGATAAGTTGTCATGGGAGAAAGAACTCCTCGGTATGTATGTGTCTGGACACCCGCTTGAGGCACATGCGTCATATCGTGATAAGGCGACAACAACACTTAAAAATATTAAAGAGCATCCAGAAGCCGGTCGGGTGATAATTCTTCCCGTGCTTATAACCGAAGTTAAACCACACCTAACAAAAGGCGGAGACCGCATGGCATTTGTGAAGTTTGAAGACATGACCGAATCCATTGAGGCGGTGATTTTCCAGAAACTGTACAAGGAACACTCTGGCAGTATTGTCCCTGGCACCTGCATACTCATTAAGGGAACCATCTCCATTCGAAATGGCGAAACAACGCTTGCGGTGGAGAACTTGAAGCCTATTTAAATTCTGTTTCTCGGTCGAACATACCAGTCCTTAAACAACCTCCCGTGCTGTGGTATTCTCTAGGCTATATGGCATCCATTGAAGAAAAGCGCCACACCCTGGCCCACCTACTAGCAGCTGCAGTATTGCGCAAATATCCACACGCAAAACCAACCCTTGGCCCTGCGGTAGATAACGGCTTTTATTATGACTTTGACTTCACTGGTGGTGAGGCTCCTGGCGAGAAGGAACTAAAGGATCTTGAGAAGCTAATGCGCAAGACGCTTGCTACGTGGACACACATGGATGGTGTGGAGGTATCTGCCAGTGAAGCGACAGAGCGATTTGCTGGTAATGTGTTTAAGAAGGAACTCATTGATGGCATTGTAGAGAGTGGCGACCCGATTACCCTCTACACCGCAGGACAGTTTACCGACCTCTGTCGTGGTGGACATGCAGAAAACCCCGTAGTAGAGATCGCTGAAGATTCTTTTGCGCTTGATCGTATTGCAGGAGCGTATTGGCGTGGTGACGAGAAGAACCCACAACTTACTCGTATATATGGACTTGCCTTTGATACTGCAGAAGAGCTCGCGGTGTACATGGAGCAGCGTGAAGAAGCAAAGAAGCGCGATCACCGCAAGCTTGGTAAGGAGCTCGATCTCTTCACATTCTCTGACCTCGTAGGTCCTGGTATGCCGCTATTTACCCCACGCGGCGCTACGGTACGCAATGAAATAATCAACTATTCCCGTCTTCTAAATCAGAAGCTTGGCTTTGGTGAAGTACACACGCCGAACATAAACAAAGGAGAGCTGTTTAAAATTTCTGGTCACTATGATCAGTACAAGGAGGACATGCTCACTGTTTCTTCACAATATGCAAAAGATGAGATGTTCATGAAGCCAATGAACTGCCCCCAGCACACACAAATCTTTGCTTCAAAGCCGCACTCATACCGTGACCTCCCTATTCGTTTCGCAGACTTTGCCACACTCTATCGAGATGAGCGTCCAGGAGAGCTTTCAGGACTTACTCGCTTGCGTGCATTCGCTCAGGATGATGGACACATTTTCTGTAGAGAAGATCAGGTAGAAGGAGAACTCCGCGCAGTACTTGCCACAATTCAAGAGGCGCTAACTACCTATCGCATTGGCTACTGGATTCGCCTCTCACTTCGAGACCCTGCAAATAAGGAGAAGTATATTGGTACCGATGAGAGTTGGGAGAAGTCAGAGGGTGAACTCAGGAAGATTCTAGAGACTACTGGAATTCCTTTTAAGGCAGTTGAGGGTGAAGCTGCATTCTACGGTCCAAAGATGGATATTATGGCAGTAGACGCTCTTGGACGTGAGTGGCAGATATCGACAATTCAGGTTGACCGCAACATGCCGGGACGATTTGGACTTGAGTACACGGCTGAAGATGGGACAAAGAAAACCCCTCTCATGATCCACCGTGCACTTATCGGGTCTCCGGACCGATTCCTTGGAATACTCATTGAGCACTATGCGGGCGCCTTCCCTACCTGGCTTGCCCCAGTACAAGTACAGATACTTGGCGTTTCAGAAAAGCATGCAGAGTATGCAGAGTCTGTATGTGCTGCACTAAAGGCTGCAGGCATTCGTGTGGAGAATGATGTTGCTAATGAATCACTTGGCAAGCGCATCCGTACTGCAAAGATGGAAAAGATTCCCTACCTACTTGTGGTGGGAGATGAAGAAGCGGCAAACAATACGGTTTCAATTGAAAGCCGTGATAAGGGGAAGCTTGATTCCCTTTCAGTTGCAGACGTTACAGCGCTCATACTAGAAGAAATTAAGGAGAGGAAGTAGCACATACAAAAACACCCGCATCATGTGCGGGTGTTTTTGTATGTGCGGTCTTAGTCCTTACTAAGCGTAAGTGCTCGTGTTAGTGCAAGCTTTACTCCCGTTACTCCCGTTGAGTAACTTCCGTCTATAGCAGGAGTAAGTGACGTTACCAGCTTCTCAAGAAATGGTGTTTCAAGTGAGTCGGTAATCATCTTCACTTCTTCATGCACCGGTGTGCCATCAATACGAGCACGGTATGCATCATCAAGTGCACAGATGGCATGTGTCATGAATGTCTCAATGTCATGTCCAGTTTGATTCATTGCACGGATTATTCCAAATACTTCATCACGCTGACCAGCCAATAGAGCGCTAATGAATGCCGGTACGTCAGGGTGTGTAGTAGCAACTGCTTCTGGTACTACTTCCGTAGCAGGAGCTGGGGCAGGTACTGCCACTACCTCTTCTTCTACGTATTCTTCTTCATGCTCCTCTACTGGTTCGCCTGTGGTAAAGACCATGCCAGACTCACGAGAAAGTCCCTTCACGATGTCATCGATAGTAAGTGTTCCACCTGTTGCAAATGATTTAAATCCATCACTAACAACACGAGCAGGAACTGTTGGTGCTTCCTGTACTACCGGTGCAGTGTGCTGCACTTCGTGCGCTACTGCAGGCATCACGACCGCATGCACATGAGCATGTGGCTCAGGTACATATACCTCCTCGTTAAGTGAGCTCTTCACTGAGGCGCCAAACGTAGCAAGTCTGCGGCGCATGAATGGAAGGATGCCAAAGAGTACGAGGTACGCTACTGCAAGACTCCAGACGATAAGCATGAACCAGTACATGAACGTACCAACGGTTCCAAGATCAAGTCCGGTGTATGGAATCTGTGAGAGATACACAGCGCCAAGAGGTGCTTCTATAGCTCGGCTATAGAGTGACGTACCTGAAGAGTGGCTGCTACTGCTGCCACCACCGCCTCCACCTGAGGAACTACCTCCTCCTCCGCCCCCACCTCCGCTCGTAGTAACCGTTACTGGTGCAGTACAGGTTAGTGCGGCACTACCATCGGTTGGTGTAAATGTTCCTGTATAGGTAGTAGTAGTTGTAGGCGTTACCACTACTGATCCAGATGTTGAAGCCTGCGCTCCTACACCCTGATCAATTGAAACGCTTGCGATGTTTGTGCCACTGTATGAAAGTGTCACCTCTGTGCCTGACACAACAGAGTCTGTTGACGCGGTAAGTACACACGCAGGAACAGGCGCTACGGTTGTTACCGTAACCGTAGCGTTACAGGTAACCGTTCCACCAGGACCTGTTGCAGTCCCTGTGTACGTGGTAGTTGTTCCGGGAGTAACTGTAATAGTGCCTCCAGCGAGAGGAGTTACCGCACCAATGTTTTGATTAATTGAAAATGATGTTGCCTGTGCGGTAGTCCATGTAAGTACTGATGAGTTTCCAACCTGTACTGACGTTGGTCCTGCAATGAGGGTACATTGCGGTGCAGGAAGTACGGGAGGCACAACCGGTGGAATTATGACGGGAGGGATGATTACCGGAGGTATGGTCTCTGGTACGTCAATTGGTGCAATAGTTGGCGGCACAACTGGTGCGATGGTTGCCGGAACAGTACAACACGGTGCCGTATAGGTAACGGTATCTGTGTCTACCGTAGACCCGACGACCACAATCTGCTCTGGTGTTGAACCATTCACCGCCGTACTAGGTGGCAGTGTGCAGCATGGTGCTGTGTAGGTAATTGTGTCTGATGTAGGCTGTGCAGTGTCCTTTGAACCTACCGTTCCCACAACCACAATTGGAGCCGGAGTTTGAGCAGGTGGAACATATACCGCAGGAGTCACCACGGGAATAATGGGGACAATGATTGGAATTATAGGTGGTGGTGTTGCTATTGGAGCGGTAATTACAATAGGAGCTGGTACAAACTGTGCCTCTGCAGAAGCAGGAGATCCAAATCCAAAAAAGAGTGCAGTTGTTGCAGATGCAATAACTATCATGACCACAGCAAAGAGCCCGACCATTGTCGAACGAGATGCACTTCGAATGTGTTGTGTCTGTGTTGTCATGTTCCTTTGCTATCGCTACTGCTTTGTAAAATAATTCCCCTGCTCTTTCGAGCGTACAAAAAAGGGAGAGGGTGTGTGCGGCGGACTGTATGGTCCGCCGCACACAGTCAATCGCTTGCCCCGTCGGCAAACATCCACGGATGTGGAGTGCCATGCCACTCGGCCGGAGGCCTTGAGAAGGTCTGATCCTTGTAGGTCAGATATGCCTTCCCTTGGCTCCCATAGCTTTGGGGACGGATGACGTTGCCGAGCGTCTGACGCCCGTCAGGACGTACGACGCAGTCAACAAAGACGCTGTTGACCTTGGTCACCTCGACAGGAAGACGAATGATGTATTCGCCAGTCCGTTCAGCGACGAAGCTGATGCGGGGGTTAGACCACACCTTCACGCCACCGAGATCTCGTGCTGGACCTGACCAGTCACACTGATCCCGGGGACACTCGTCCAGATGCGTGTTGCTCCATTCCGTTTCCCCTGCCTTGAGGATCGCCGGAATACAGTTTCCCTGCGGAAACGCATCCGGTCCGAGCCAGCCTGAGTGGAATTCATCGCCTTCCCTGAGGAAGACATGTTTTTCCACACAACGGACCGGCACGTCCTCCTTGCCAACGGGGTTGGTGCAGTCGCGCGCAAGCACGATGCGTCCCGTCTTCGGGTTAACGAAGGCCGTTTCGCCGGCATGGAACGCTCGTGCGAGACAGTTCCACATGGGCTTGGAGGCGGCAGATCCGTTACCGGTCTTGCACGCCATCCAGTACCTGCCGGGAGGCGCCTTGCGAATGACAAGCGCACGAACGTATTCCGGAAGTTGGTTGACCGAGGTCAGACCTGCTTCCGGATCACTTTCCGCGAACATTGCCAGGTAGTCGGCGGGGGTTGCGCAAGCACGCTTGCTACAACTTTCCGCACTCACCGCACTCTTCCCGCTTTTGTCTTTTTCAAGACTTTGCTGGATGAGCCCCGCGAGCTGCACCGGGGTTTCGATGCCGACAACAAACCGGTGTCGATTACCGGCTTCTGCCGGGGTCGCAAGCGCTCCAAAAACAAGAAGCGACGCGATCAGGGCGATCAAACGCTTGATCATGTACTCTCTCCCTATGCGCCGCCCCAAATGGAGGGGCGACTGATTAAAAGATCATGCTCTCTGCCGTATTGCAGCGAGCTATCAAACAAGGAAGTCACCTTCCCTGCGTGATAGCTCTCAACAATTTATAAAGAATGTGTCTCGACAAGACTTGCTGTTACTACAAAGCGATCATTATGATCTCCAAAAGAGTTACAGGTGGCAAGGGTAAGTTTTGCACCAGATACTACAAGTGGAATTGCATCGCTTGTACTTGCCTGTGCCACCGTATCCACACTGTAGACGTATGTATGCCCACTTCCTGTTACGGTTATGCGATCTCCCGCTGATAGCTTCTGGATTCCATCAAAGGCCTTGTATGCCTTATTACGTACGATGGGTAGATAGCTTGAGTGACCAAAGATGATCACGTTACCATTCTCTCCAAGTAGCGAAGATGTTGGGTATCGTACTGCACCGGTAAGAAGTGCGGTATCAAGTACTGACACGCTAGTAGAGGTTGGATTTGAAACCGGTACTGAAAGTCCAATTGAGGGGATCTCAATAGTAGTTGGCAGTTCAGGGTTAGTCTTTGAAGCCGCTACTGCCACCGCAGGTAGAGCAGCAGGTGCACGCTCGGTGTTTGGTAGCACATCAAAGTATGCAGCGGTGCTTGTAGTTCCAAGAAGAACAACTAGAAACACACCCAAGAAGCTCCACTTCTGGGTAAATGCGGTGCGGCTAATCGTAATCAGACCCACCGTGACTCGTACTGGAGCGGATGTGTGGCTCATATGTTCTTATACATATTTACATTATAAACAGAGAATTGTCAAGTGTTCCCTAGCCTTTATATATAAAGATTTGGGCCGCGCTCTTAGAGAGCGCAGCCCGTGGTTCTTGAACGTTTACGCCAGCACGGACGTATTGCGACGGCGCGTCATGGTGCCGACCAGGCCGAAGCCCATGACCATCATGGCCCAGCTGGCGGGTTCGGGAACGGCGCCGTGCGGGCCGTTCCAGTAGACAGCCGATGTTTCGGACTGGCTGGCGCGACCGGCGCCGGCAAGCGCAAAGTTCAGCAACTGTTCGGGATTGCCGTCGAGGCCGAGCCCGCTTGCCGTGATGTTGTACCACTGCCACTGCCCGGACTGAGGGCTGGCGTGGACGAAGCCGTCGGCGCCGCCGACGAACAGGGTCATGCCGGTGAGTTTGGCATAGAAGCTCACCTGCGTCACCGGGTTGCCGGTCGGGACGAAGTCCCAGATCCAGCCCCGAGTGCTGGTGGTCATGATCGAGCCCGAGGGCGCGATCATGTGCGTGCCGCTGAGGAGCGGCGCCGAGCTGTAGCCCGCGAGCCATTTGTTCGCGCCCGAACCCGGGACGCCGTTGGTGACAGTGACGAGCGCCTGTGCGGGCGTGACTGCGAACATCGTAGCCAACAAAGCGATACCAATTGCTTTCATGAAAAACTCCCTGTGGAAGAACAAAAGAAAAGCTCGCCACCATGGCGAGGTTGTCTTCCCATATTTTTATAATTCTAAACTGTGTTTTTGTCAAATGAGAGTGCTTGACATAGAGTAATTGGTGTGGTAAACAGTAATGTATATGGAAATATCAACAACTACACTTGAGGAACCAACTCCCCGCCGTGCAGCGGTAAATGCGCTTGCGGTTGTAGGCTTTGTTACCCTTCTTTGTGTGGGTGTCACCCTTGCGGTCTATGGCGCTCGCTATGTGCCAGCATTTGTCTCACGTATTGGTAGTGCTGCAGTATCTCTTTCGCAGACACTTACTTCAGGAGCACATACTCCTGCATCACTTGAGGTTATCACTGCATCTAGCTCCCTACCCATTTCAGTACCTGGTCTTGTAACGGCAACCTCTACGGCCACAAGCACCATCGATACGATTACGGCAGGCCTCCCAACAGCTACTACACACACACCTACTACGAGCACAGCTCCCCACGGGAAGGCAGACCTTAGCGTAGTGACGCTAGGTACTGGATACCTTTCAAATAACGCATCAGATTCCTTTGTGGCTTCAGGAACGGTTCCAAGTGGTAAGCATGGGGCGATTAAATTTGTGGTTACAAACGTAGGTACTAACTACAGTGGCACATGGCAGTTTACCGCAAACATTCCATCTGCACCTACCTTTACATCACCAATGCAGCAGTCTCTCGGACCTAATGACCGAATTGAGTACGTACTTGGATTTGACCAGGTACAAGGAACAAGTGACCGTATAATCACCATCTCTGTTGATGATACAAACTCAGTGAGTGAGTCTAATGAATCAAACAACGCCGTGAGTACGGTTGTTGCGAAAAGTGAATAACGTACCTGTACACAAAAACCCCCGGAAGATCTCTTCCGGGGGTTTTTGTTATCTATACGTCCAAGTTCGCTAGCTTTGCGTTACTTTGGATAAATGACTTTCTACTGAGAACGTCTGAGCCCATGAGCACATCAAAGATACGGTCTGCATCAGCTGCGTCATCAACCGTAATACGCTTCAAAAGACGCTTCTCTGGGTCCATGGTTGTTTCCTTAAGTTCTTCAGCATTCATCTCTCCAAGACCTTTGTACCGCTGAATGTGTACCTTGGTTGATTTCTTTGTGGTAGCAGCCTCTTCAGACTCCTCCTCTGGCTCTTCTTCATTTTCATCTCCCTCAACAACTGACTCGTCAGCAGCTACGCCAAACTCTGAGAGGATCTTAAACTTCTCTTCGTCAGTGTATGCGTATCGAATCTCCTTACCACGCTTAATCTTATAAAGCGGTGGTTGCGCAATATATATAAATCCTCCTTCAATTACCTCACGGAAGTGACGGTAGAAAAGAGTGAGAAGCAGTGTGCGGATGTGTGCACCGTCCACGTCAGCGTCAGTTGCAATGATCACCTTGTGATATCTAAGTTTCTCAATATTAAAGATGTCACCTATGGCAGTACCAAGTGCGATAACAAGGTTCTTGATCTGTTCACTCGCAAGCATCTTATCAAGGCGCGCGCGCTCAATATTAAGAATCTTTCCACGAAGCGGAAGAATAGCCTGTGTTCTACGATCACGTCCTCCCTTAGCAGTTCCTCCCGCAGACTCTCCCTCTACGATAAAGAGCTCTGATTCAGATGCATCCTTACTCTGACAGTCAGCAAGCTTGCCGGGTAGTGTCATTCCCTCAAGCGCACCTTTACGCATCACTGAGTCTTTTGCTGCCTTTGCTGCCTTTCGTGCCTTTAGCGCAAGCAGTACCTTGTTTACAATTGCACGGCCATCATCAGGATTCTCTTCAAGGAACATTGCAAATGCCTCTCCAAAAACTGATTCCACGGCACTACGTGCCTCTACTGAACCAAGCTTGGCCTTTGTCTGTCCTTCAAATTGAATCTCCGGCATCTTAACCGAGACCACGGCAGTAATACCTTCAAGTGCGTCATCTCCCGTAAAGTTCTCCTCACTTTCCTTAAGAATCTTTGAGGTACGACCGTATGAATTTATGGTTCGGGTGAGTGCAGTCTTGAATCCAGTAACATGCGTACCGTGTTCTGGGTTGTAGATATTATTCGCAAACGCCATAAGTCGTGGCGTTATGTCGTCAGTGTATTGCAGTGACACTTCTACCATCACCCCGTCCTTCTCCTGATCAACATAGAAAATATTCTTGTGTGCTGCAGCCTGGTGCTGGTTATAAAACGCAACAAGTGAACGAAGACCTCCTTCAAAGTAGAAGGTCATGGACGGCACTTCGAGGCCAAGTTCGCGCAGGTAGTACGCACTCTTCTCATCTACCGTATCAAGACCGCGTGCATCGATAACACTAATGCGAGTTCCCTTCACCAAGTATGCTTGCTGGCGTACGTGCGACACAATCTTATTCCACTCATACTTCACTTCCTCAAAAATAGTGGGGTCTGCATCAAAGCTGATAATGGTTCCATTACGTGTTGATGATCCAATCTTCTTTACATCTCCCTTTGGCTTACCGATATTGTATTCTTGCTCGAACTTTCCCCCATCACGATGTACCTCGGCACGTGCGTAGGTTGAGAGCGCGTTTACCACTGACGCTCCCACCCCGTGTAGACCTCCTGACACCTTGTACCCTGAGGCATCACCACCAAACTTTCCTCCTGCATGGAGGGTGGTCATGATCATTTCAAGTGCAGACTTTTTAGTCTTTGGGTGCTTATCGACAGGAATACCGCGACCATTATCGACAACACGAATTCGGTTATTTGGCAGGAGTGCTATTTCAATATCATCGGCAAACCCACCCATCGCCTCATCGCGAGAGTTGTCAAAGATTTCCCAGATTAGGTGGTGGAGACCATCGGGACCGGTAGTACCAATGTACATACCGGGACGCTTACGCACGGGATCAAGTCCTTCAAGTACGGTAATAGAACTTGCATCATATGCCTGCTCCTTTGCTTTTGGGGCAGCTTTTTTAGCGGTATCTTTCTCAGTTTTAGCCATATCGTGTTCTCCTAAGTATAGCATAAAACATGCCTTATTTGGCAATTTTGGGAGTCTGCCCCCCTGCTATCTAGCGCACTGCAAAGCCTTCCTTGTGATTAAGTGCGTCGCTTATCTTACGCAGTACTGGATCAAGATCTGCATCGGCAAGTGTTCGCTCACGTGACTGGAATACGAGACGGAAGGCATAGGAAAGTTTGTCATCCTTAATATACCGATCAAACTGATCTACTCGTGCAAGTAACTCCCCCGCTTCCTGTATGAGTACGGTAAGCACCTCAGACTCTTCTGTTTCAAGCGGTGTCCATACGGCGATATCACGAACTGCTGATGGGTAGATTGAAAATGGTTGATACGCACCAAGGGTGGTTCGCTTTGGTTGATATTCACTTCCGAGTGTTTCGAGACTCACCCCAGAAAGATCTACTTCAGCAATACATTCTTCTTTGATAGAAATGTGCATGCCAAACTCATCGCTAAGAGCAGATGAGACTTCAGCAAGCAGTGCTGCTGTTTTCTTTCCACTTACCTGCTTGTATCCAAATGATAGTGAGAGGTGCTCAAAGCCGTTTTCAAATACAGTACCAACTTCAAATAGTTTAATGAACGAGTCAGGACCCAGTACGCGTGGCGCCACGCTTGCCGCATGTGTAAGTGCGCTACTCATATTCTCTACAAGTGTTGTGCGAAGTGCAGGCTTTGTTTGATCGAGTGGATTAGCAAGAACGGTATCGCCCTTTGCAGCAAATGTTTGTGTGCTTATTTCAGTAAAGCCAAGCATCACCATAAAGTCCTTTATTCGCTCAATACCACGATGTCGTGCCTGGTCAGGCGCTACGGCAACAGGAGGAAGTGGTGTTGGCAGCACCCTATCGTACCCAAGCGTTCGTCCAACCTCCTCAATCAGATCTTCTGGAATGGAAAGGTCCCGTCGTTCAAACGGAACGGTGACAATGAAGATAGAGCCTTCTGTCTTGTATGAAAGTCCAAACCGAGTAAACACTCCCTCCACCTCTTCATGTGAACATGCTATGCCGAGCACACTCTGAATCTTTTCAAGGGTGACGGTTACCGTCTGTTCAAGGTGCGGTACTGAGTTTATTTCACTGCTACCAACCACTACAGCATCTGCACCGGCAACTTCCAAGATTAGTGCGAGCACATCACGCATACCGTATGCGGAAAGTAGGGGCGCTATCTTATTTTGATACCGCAGACTTGCATCAGTCCAAAGCTTTAATGCTTGGGAGGTCTTACGTATGCGCGTACCGTTAAAGTTTGCAGATTCAAGTATGATGTCGGTTGTCGATTCAGTAATTGCAGCAGCAGCACCTCCCTTCACTCCTGCGATACCGAGAATAGTATCTGACGTAGCATCAGTAATAAGGAGTGTTCCCTCAGGAAGGTCATACTTCTCACCGGTAAGGGTAGTGGTGGTCTCTCCACTGCGGGCACTACGTACTCGTATTGCATACGTGTCGTTTTCTGAAGTTATTTTTGCAGCATCAAAGGCATGGAGCGGTTGCCCGATGTTTAGCATCACATAGTTTGTTGCATCTACTATGTTATTAATTGACCGCTGCCCCACAGACTCAAGTGCCGCTACTAGCCATGCAGGTGAAGCCGTTACCGTAACTCCCGTCACCAGTGCCGCGGTATAGCGTGGGCAATCATCGGTATTCTCAATAGACACTGAAAGTCTGTCTGTTGCTTCGGGAAGTATGAGTGGCGTACGCAGTGGATCATGGGCAAGCGGCTCGCCACGTGCAGCAGCAAGTTCATACGCAACACCACGATGACACAGTGCATATGCGGCCCTGTCAGGGAGCACCTTTACATCAAGCATGTCACCAACAACCTCCTCAACTTCACATGAGTGAAAGGTGAACAAGTCAGAAAGCGCTTCAGTGTCTGGAAGCGGCGTGTCAAAATATTTTTGGAGCCAAGTGCGTGAGACTTTCATATTAGAGTTGCGTTTGATCAAAGCCGTACACAAACCGTATATCACCACCATGGAAGAGGCGGACATCTGATATGCCGTACTTAATCATGAGTAGTCGTTCAATACCACCACCAAAGGCAAAGCCTTGGTATTTCTTAGAATCAATACCTGCGTTCTCAAGTACTCGTGGATGTACCATTCCCCCACCCATAACTTCAAGCCAACGACCCTCCTTACCGGGTGCTTCAAACCACACATCTATTTCAACAGACGGTTCAGTGAAGGAGAAGAAGCTGGGGCGGAACCGAATCTGCACACCGTCTCCTAAATATTCCTTAAAGAATTGTTCGAGTGTTCCCTTTAGGTGTGCAAGTGAAATATTCTCACCAACTACCAAACCTTCACTCTGAAAGAATTGCGCTTCATGGGTTGCATCAGTTGCTTCGTTACGAAACACCTTCCCCGGCACGATGATACGGTACGGAGGCTCTATACCTTTTTTCATCTGACTCTCCATGTAACGGATCTGCATGGGTGAGGTGTGTGTGCGCAATACAGAACCCTCGCGGCCTTGTATCCAAAAAGTGTCCTGCATGTCACGTGCTGGATGGTCAGCAGGAATGTTGAGCGCATCAAAGTTATAATGCTCCTCTTCAAGCTCGGGTCCGTGAGAAACACCAAAGCCCATACGGGAAAAAATGTCCGCAATATCACGGATAGCGACAGTTATAGGATGGAGACGTCCCTGGCTCATGTTGGGCTAGTATACCTTGAGTAGTATAGAAAAAATAGCCCGTATTTGCTATACTGCTTCAAACAACGACTATAGGTAATAGATATGGACCTTACACTCCTAGCACTTCCCTTTATTTTTATTACGATCTATTTTGAATCGTTTCTTTTGGTAACCTTTCTTTCACGTCCTGCACGTGAGCGTCGTGCAATGGTTCGAGGAGATTACTTCCCGCCCGTAGCAGTAATTGTCCCTTGCTACAACGAGGAGAACACAATTAAAGGAACTATTGATTCCCTTCTTGCCCTCAACTATCCCGCAGACAAGCTCTCCATTGTGCTTGTTGATGACGGCTCTAAGGACAACACGCCTGCGGTAATGGATGGCTATAGCGACCATCCACAAATCATGGTGATTCATAAAGAGAACGGTGGTAAGCACACGGCCCTTAATCTTGGTATTGAGCGTGTGCCCCATGCAGAATTTTTTGGATGTCTGGACGCCGACTCCTTTGTAGACCCTGATGCACTTGCTGAAATTGTAGGACACTTTAACAACCCTTCTGTTGCTGCTGTGACAGCTGCCATGTCAGTACACGAGCCTAAGGGCATTCTTGAGCGCATGCAGAATGCTGAATATATCTTTGGTATTGCCCTCCGTCATATTATTTCTTCAGTAAACGGACTATATGTAACACCAGGCCCTTTCTCCTTCTATCGTCGATCAATCATTGTTGAGCTTGGAGGGTTTAGAAAGGGTCACAACACTGAAGACCTTGAGATGGCGCTTCGTATACAGGAGGCTGGCTACACAATTGAAAACGCACCTCGTGCACGGGTATATACAAAGACCCCAACCACCGTACCGTCTCTTGTTAAGCAGCGTGTGCGCTGGACCACTGGCTTCGTTCGTAACGTAATGTTTGAATACCGTGGACTCATTGCAAACCCTAAATTCGGTACCCTTGGGCTTGTCGTACTCCCCCTTGGACTTATTGCCATTGTGGGAGGTATCTTCATTTTTGTGCTTGCCGTTACCCAGTTTATTAAGTCAGTAATAAACGGGTATGCCCTTATAAGTGGTGTGCCACTCTCCTATACCTTTTCTCCTCAATGGCTAAACTTTGATGTGTTCTTTATTCCTGTCACCGGACTCATTCTGCTCAGTATCATTGCCATGACAGGCTCGGTGACCCTTATGATTGTGGGTAAGAGAATCTCACGTACCCCAAGTTCCCTCTTTGCAGGTATCATCGCCTACCTCCTCTTCTACGGTATGATTGCCCCTCTGTGGCTTATTAGAACCGTATATGACATTGTAACCGGCACAAAGCGTTCCTGGAGGTAGTTACCGGACAGGCGTATACTAGAAGCACACTAACAAATAATTCATGTCGCAACTCACCCGTAATTCACTGCTCGCCCTTGCTATCACGCTCGCTATTATCGGAACTGTACTGTTTGCCGTTAACTACCTTAACCAGCAGCGTGTAGCACAGCTTAACGATCTTCAGGACCGTCTTGCAACTGACACACTTTCCGTTGAGACACAGTTTGCACTCCTTGAGTCAGCTCCGTGTGAGGATGTTGCGCAGGGTAATACACTCTCACAAGAAGTAAGTAATCTCGGAGACCGCTTGAATGTAACCGAAAGCCGTCTTGGGAGCACCGACTCACAGGTTGTTGAACTAAAGAAGCAGTACACCCTTCTGCAGATCCGTGACTACCTTCTCACGAAGCGTCTTTCAACTACCTGTAAGATTAGCCCGACCGTAGCACTCTACTTCTACTCAAACACCCCAGGCGCATGTACCGACTGTGATCGTGCGAGTTACGCACTCTCATATCTTCACAAAACATATCCTGCCCTTCGTGTGTACTCATTTGACTACAACCTAGAGCTCGGTGCACTTAAGACTCTCATTGCTGTAAAGAATGTAAAACCAGAATTCCCTGCCTTTGTAATTGATGGCAAGACCACTTATGGCTTTACCACCCTTGATGAGTTTGAGAAGAACTTCCCTGCCACACTGTTTGCAACAAGTACACCAACTACAACCAAGAAGTAGCCAGGTACAGAAAACCCCCGAGACCGGTGGTCTCGGGGGTTTTTCATTTGGAGCCGAGAGCGAGGCTTGAACTCGCGACCTACGGTTTACAAAACCGTTGCTCTACCAACTGAGCTATCTCGGCACATTACTCCCCTTTCACGTCTCCTGACTCTACCATTATTTCCCTAGTAATTTCAACTGGGGTAACTGGGACATTCAAACGAACACCCCGAAGGCTCCGTATGGTGCGTCTACGAGGCTGTGAAAGGCTCTGTACGCGGCGTTCTCGTAGTGTTGCCACTGCACGCGAGAGGAACTTCTCAACACCACGTACGGCCAGCAAGGTCTGGTGCGCTGCACGGTGTGCAAGCGACTCAAACCCATTTATTACCGTCTCGTGGAAGAACGCCTGCCAGTCAACATGATGCAGTATAAATAGATTTTTCGCTACCCAGACATCAAGTCTGGCGCGTGCCTGCTCTCCCACCCGCTTCCCTCGCTTCTTTTCAAAGGACGTAACGGTGAGGAACAAGAAAAACAGTATGACGGCAGAAAGAGTAATTGCGTATGACGTAGTCATGGGTGTGGTCTACCCGAAGAACACTATCCGCGAGTAGAGAAACGTACGAACTTTGAAATTTCAACACGCTCCCCAAACTTCTGTGAAGCCTCGTTTACAAGATCAGTTACCGTCTTACTTTCATCCTTAATGTATGACTGGTTCATAAGTACCTGATCCTTGAAGTAGCTTTGCATCTTTCCTTCAAGAATTTTCTCCTGCATCTCTGCTGGTTTGTCCTTTACTTCTTCAACAAAGATCGCATGTGCAGCAGTCCGTGCCTCTGGTGCAATCTCACCATCGTGTAGGTAGGTAGGGTTACCTGCTGCCACCTGCATCGCAATTTCGCGTGCTAGTGCTGGAAACTCTGGATTACGCGCTACGAAGTCAGTCTCGCAAGAAAGCAGTACCATTGCACCAATCTCGCTGCCGTGAACGTAGGTACCGATAGTACCAGCACCAAGTTCACGATCAGACTTCTTGTCTGCAGCTGCACCTGATCGCTTACGGAGAATAACCTCTGCCTTATCCATGTCTCCACCAGCCTCTTCAAGTGCCTTCTTACACTGCATGATTGATACGCCCGTCTTATCTCGAAGCTCCTTAAGTGTATCCATTCCTATTTCCATATGTACAAAAAATTAAGTGTAGTGCCAATATTCTAACAAGCACAAAACACGTACTACGTGTGTTATGCCTTAGCCCCTTCCGCAAACGCTGCCGCCAATTCGTCAAGAATCAATGACACAGTCTGTCGAGATGCATCGTTTGTTACGATCGGGAAGCGTGCTTCCTTAAGGTCACAGTCTGAAGACATGATGCCGATAACAGGAATACCTGCATCAAGCGCTTCCTTGGTTGCATGTGCCTCGGCCTTTGTGTCAACAATCACCATTGCGTCAGGACGCTTTGAAAGATTCGTGATACCACCAAGACGAGTTTCAAGTCGCTCAATTTCACGGTCAATGAAAATACGCTCAAGCTTAGTGTATAGCTTTGCAAGCTCTCCAGAGTCACGCTTCTGAGTAAGATCAGCAAGACGGTCAATACGCTTCTTGATCTCAACGAAGTTTGAGATTGTTCCTCCAAGCCATCGTCCAGCTACATAGGGCTGTCCAATACGAGAAGCAGCTGCCTTAACCTCATCAGAAACCTCACGCTTTCCTCCAACAAACAAAACTACCTTTCCAGCAGTAGCAAGTGTTGCCATTGCCTGCTTAGCAGTCTTTAGCTGTTCATCAGTCTTAGAAAGGTCGAAGATTTCTACCTTTGATTTTGTTCCAATAACAAACTTCTTCATTGAAGGATGTCTGCGGCTTTTTACCTGCGCAAAGTGAGCACCCGTCTCAAAAAGACGGTCAACACCAGCACCGGCCATTTCAGTGGCTGTCATATACAAAGCAGAATACCATGCCCCTAATTCCTATGCAATTACCTCCAAAACCCGCCCATTACTCGTCAGAATCAGTAGATGATCCGGCCACAATGCCACCCTCCCGCGCAGCAGTCACTAGTGCCTCGATTATAGGGTCGATGCTTCCTAGCATTATCTTAGGCAGGTTGTGCCAAGACTCCTTTAGACGGTGATCCGTGATACGGTCCTGTGGGAAATTGTATGTACGGATCTTTTCAGAGCGATCAGCAGTACCAATTTGTCCACTTCGCATATCTGCATGCTTCTTAGCTTCTTCCTCTTCGTACAATGTTTCGAGCTTTGCAGAAAGAATGCCCAGCGCTTTCTCTCGGTTGGCTAGCTGTGAGCGCTCACTTGAAGAGCGTACGTCTATACCGGTTGGCTTATGGATCAAACGAACCGCTGACTCAACCTTGTTAACGTTCTGCCCCCCTGCTCCTCCAGAGCGAGAGAACTCCATATCAAGATCAGCAAGATTAATTTCAAACTTTGGCTTTGTGCGAATTGGAAGTACGGCTACGGACGCAGTTGAAGTATGAATGCGGCCGTTCTTTTCAGTTAGCGGTACCCGTTGTACACGATGCACTCCGGTTTCGTAACGTAGTGCCTCATATGCAGCTGTGCCCTCCATTTCAACAGTTAAGTCATCAATAGTGCGGACACGCCACCCCTTTGATTCTGCGTACTTTACGTACATGTCGCGGAGCTCTGATGCAAAAAGACTTGCCTCATCTCCCCCAGCTCCCGCACGAAACTCAAGTACCACGGCCTTAGGCAAAGATTCTTCTTCCTTATCCTTTGCAATAATCTTCTCAATGTCTTCAAGAATTTCCTTCTTTCGGTTTTCAATACGCACCTCATCATCCTTAAGCATTGCAATGAGATCAGGGTCAGAACCAGCAGCCTCCTTCCCTTCTTCAAGCTCTCGCTCTATACGCTCGTACTCCTCCGCAAGATATGCGGTTTTGTGGTTTGTTTTAAAATCTGACGAATACTCCATGTTCCCTATCCTAACAAAAACTCAGGTTTTTCCTATCCTGATATCGCTGGTAAACAAAAAACCGCACGAGGCGGTTCTTGGTTTGGTGAAGAATATTACTTCTTCGCTGCTGCACGCTGCTTAAAGCGTTCAACCCGTCCTGTCTTATCAAGGGTTCGGTCTTCTCCTGTGTAGAAAGGATGAGACTTACTTGAGATTTCAATAGTTACCTTTGGGTATTCAGCACCCTCAAACTTCCCTGTTTCGGTAGTGTGGATGGTAGATCCTACGAGAAATGCTTCGCCTGAAGCAATGTCCTCAAATAGCACCTTACGATATTCCTTTGGGTGAATGTCTTTCTTCATGCAAGGACTATACCAAATACCAGTACGGAGAGCAAATCGCCCTTAAAACTCCGTGTATGCAGGAATTATGTTTACCGTGGTGCTTGCCGTAGAGAATGTAGAGTACGTTGAATCGTGGCAGGAGATGGTGTATTTAACCGGTATTGTAAGGTTGTTTTGTACTGATGCGTCATCTGGAATGCTACACATTGGAAGCCCTGAAGAAGGAACATTTAGCTGACTCAAGCGACTGTCTGAAGAACTGATATCGCAGACTGGTGAATCTCCCTGAAGATTTGAGGCGGTCCATGAGATAAGAGTTGAACCCCCGCTCTTAACACGTGTTGGATTCGCCGTGATGCTCACCGCTGCTGGCGGTACTGAACAGTACGGCGCAGCTACAGTGACAGAGGAGCTACAGTTGGTATATGCGGTATTTGTAGCCTTAACTTGCATTGTGTACGTACCAGGGCCAGAGGATGCCTGCGTATACGTGCGTGTATAGGTATTTCCAGTACCGGTCACTCCATCAGAATCCTTCCAGCTATATGGACCAGTGGCTCCACCGTTTGCAGTAACGGTATAGGTAACAGACCCTCCAACATTTATGCTTGTGGCACTTGGTGTACAAGACACCGTTGGTGTTGGGCTAGTTACCGTAACTGGTAGCCATGGTGAGCAGTTATTTCCCTCATCAGTCTCTGGTATTGTCCCAACAAACCACGGGTCTTGGTCGGCACAAATATGGTAGTAGAAGGTGCCAACACCCATATCAAGGGGTCGTGTAATAGTCACAGCATTAGAGCCACTTGGACCGAGTGCTGCGTTATTAACCCAATAGTTTGTTTCAAAGTAACCAGAACAAGATGGGAGTGAAGGGCCGCAAATAACAAGACCTACTTTGAATGGATTTACTGAACCTGCTCCCGAACTCAAGTTAGACACTATTGCAGTAAAGTTAGCCGATGTATTTAACGCTCCCGATACTGCAGCACCACCTGAAGCAGTAAGGTCTGGCAGTGCACCGTTACAAACGGGGAATATATATACAGGTGCACTATAGTTAGACGGAGTGGTTTCTGTATGAATCCAAGCATTGTATGTTCTACCCGTGACAACCGGATACGTAATTGAAGTACCGCTCTTGTAGTGGTCGGTAGTAGTCAGAACGCCAGTAATTGGATCCTGTATTCGAACATAGTAACCATTAGCCGCGCCTTCGTTTGCATTCCATGAAAGTGTCACCTGGGTACCAGGAGCATTACATGCGTAGCTAAAGTTACTTGGTGCTGTTGCGTGAACGGTTACAGATTGTGGTGCACTACAGTTATCTCCTTCCTGCGTCTCAGTAATCTCGGTGTTCGTGTCCGTACAAAGTCTGTAATAGTAGGTACCTGCGTGTGTGAAGGTGTAACTGCCGGATCGGGCTTGTGAAATACCTGCACTTAACGGCCCTCCTCTTCCTGCGTATGTCCACGGATTTGCACTATCAGTGTATGCGTATGTAGTAGCTCCTGGATCAACATAGAAAAGTATATAGTCGTTGTATGTACCACCGGTTGATCCGGCGCCGGTATTTTGAACGGTGCCAGAAAACGTAGTAGGCACACCAACAGTAGTATCAATCGGGGTTCCAGTTACCGCAGTAAGGTTGGAGAGTGATGCAGTCACCGTAACGGTTGCACTTGCGCTTCCAGAACCTGTGGCGTTTGTGCACGTAACCGTATATCCCTTTGTGCTTGTAAGTGCGCCCGTGGAAACACCCCCTCCTGATGCTGGAGAAACTGAACCAATTCCGTTACTAATTGAGGCACTTGTGGCACCGTTACTACAGGTCCATGTTAGGTTTGCGGAATTCCCTGAAACCACAGAAGACGGAGTTGCAGTGAGTGTGGCTACGGGTAGCGGTGGTGGACCGCTTTGGTAGTAGATGATACAGGCAGCGGCTGGGCGTGTTGGGAACACTAGGTCATACCGATATAGCGCGTCCCCTTTTCTGTCGTAATGTGATCGTTCACACACATCGTTATATCCAGGATCAACTGGCGGAGTACCTCCATATAGAGAATATAAAAAGAGAGCGTCGCTGTAACTGTGTATCGTATTCGATACCGTTGTAAGGTTCGCAGACGTAAGAGGCGATTGGTAAATTTTAACACTTGGGTTTGGGTAGTAATCGTCACTACTATTTATCGGCCAGTATCCAGAGCCTAGTGGATTTGGTCGGTTGCTGTTACAGCCTGGGTACCACGTACCATTTGGACCTTGGTATCCTGCACTAATACAGACCACCATAGAAGTGGCATCGTACACACAGTATGTTTCCGCGCTAGTTGGAAGTCCTGAACCCGCGAGTGCTGCGTTACAAGCAGCTAGTGGTGAAGTTCCCATTCCGTATGGGTATAAGGGGTATCCAGCTTCCACTGTGTAGGCAGGAGTTGAAAGCGGACTTGTGTACGTGGTGGAAGTATTCCCATTTGCGTGAAATAGACTAAACGCAGCATGACTTGTGCCAGGAACAGCAAATGCGAGGATGGCGAGAAAAAGAATTGTTGCTGATCTAAATTTATTCATACGATTCTATATATTTAAGTAAACTTCCGCCTTCATACGCTGGAACAATTACCAATGTTGGTGGGCTCTTTTCATTTGAAACAAAGGTGTAAGAATCTTCGTTCGCCACCTTGCCAACATAGGTACGCACCAACTCTCCATTAACGTACCCAAGTATAGACGGCATAAGTGGAGCGTCGTCAGACTGTGTGTAGCTTGGGAAACGGCCACCTTCCATGTGATATCGGTCAATCTTCTTTGTAACAGCGTTGTAGATTGAAACCTCTAGTGCGTTCTTACTAATTGCAAATGGTGTTAGTGGTGCAATGGTAAAGAGTTTGGTTG
>CALLKD010000063.1 GCA_938008595.1 uncultured bacterium
ATTGCATAGGTTTTTCCTTTACATTCTTGTTGCAAGTGGTAGGCTGTTCCTATGCCCGATAATCCGGCGCCCATTATTATTACATCGAAAGTATTTTTTGCCATAACATGAATTTTAATACTCAAAAATAATGATAGAAAATAGTAGGTGCTATTTACTATTGATAATTAAAATTATTACTTATCTAAAGAAAAGTGAGCACTAAATGGATAGTGAAAGTGTAATTTATTACTATATTTCCCAGCAGCGTCTCTTGAAAAGGACGCTGCGTAAGGTTTGCTTACTACACTTTAAAACGCAGCGTCCACCGTGTGAGATTCTGCTGAGAAAAAAGTTAATTTATTCTATTTTATATACAATAGGCTGTCTCCAATGGAGGCAGCCTATTGTATTATTTTAGCTTATTATGGTATTCCTTAGAATGGGCACACCTTACATGGATCTACCTGCATGTCGAAGCGCTCCAAAGATTTCAAGTCAATACTCTTGCCTATCACTCTGAATGTCGTTCTTCGGTTTCTTTGGTGTTCGTACTCCGTACATGGTACGCCATCTGTACAGCCATTCACCGGTCGTGTTTCGCCATAGCCTTTTGGTTTCAAGCGGCTGCGGCTAACGCCTCGTGCTACCAACCAATCTACTACGCTCTGCGCTCTGCGTTGCGATAATTTGATGTTGTACTCAAATGGTGCACGTGCATCCGTGTGAGAGCCGATCTCTACCACTGCATCCGGATTCTCTTCCATAAATCCTAACAGCTTACCCAGCTCTCGTTCACTCTCCGTTCGGATGTACCATTTGTCAAAGTCGTAATAGATATCTTTCAATTCTATCGGTCCGCCTGGTTCATCGCCGCCTGGTATCGCATCCAGGATAACTTCCACTTCCTTAGGATTTACTCCGCATTTGCGGTCTATTACACATTCCTTATCGTCTTTCAACACACTCGTGCTGCCCGGAAGGTAATCCTTCGCATTCGCCACCACGATGTAATCACAGTCGCATCTAACCTCTTCACAGATCTTACCGTTCGCATCCGTCGTAAACGCTTTCGTCCAACCTTCACACTGGCTCGACAACAAGATCTTCGCATTCGGTAACGCTATCAGCGTGCCTGCACTGTCTTTAGGGCTCTTCGGCGTTCTGCCCAACACCGTGATGCTCATCGCATAGTTCTTCTTCTTCGTCAAAGGGATTTTTACAAACACCTTGCCCCCAGGGCCTACGCCTTTCGTCGTCGCCGTTACACTGTCATTCGTATTATAGCCATCCGCACTGCCGCTGAACTGATAGTCCGTATTTCTTACCACATTGAACTCAAACTCTCCGTCGCATTCCGTCGTCACTCTTCCTCTTTCACTGCCATCTGCCTTCGCCTTCATCAGCACCTTGCTCGCACAAATCGGCTCGCCTGTCTCCGCATCCACTACAATGCCTTCCAAAAAGATGCCATCGTCCGTAAACGTATAGATATCATCCAACCCATGACCATCAGGACGGTCGGAGGTAAAGTAGCCGTAGCTCTTATCCGTGCCGTAGTGTAAGCCAAAGTCATCGTAGCTGCTGTTGATCGGTGCGCCGATGTTTCTGATCTTGCCCCATTTACCCGTCTTCGCATTCGGTTTCACCCGGAAGATATCCAGACCCCCTAAGCCGCCATGTGCATCACTCGAAAAATAAAGCTCTCCGTCTTTATCTACATAAGGGAACATCTCTCTGCCTTCCGTATTGATATCAGGTCCTACGTTCTTCGGCGTACTCCATGTCTCGCCTTCTTTCTTCGTTACATAGATATCCGTGCTGCCATAGCCGCCCGGCATATCGCTCACAAAGTACATCGTATTGCCATCTGCTGTCAGCGCAGGATGACCCACACTGTACTCATCGTTATTGAACGCAAAGCTCTTGTCGTTCTTCCACGTTCTGCCATCCACATCCGATTCGTAAATCTTCAGCTTCACGATCTTATCTGAGCTCGTCTTTACTTTATTATTAAAATAGTTGTTTCTTGTATAATACACCTTCTTGCTGTCGCCCGTAAAGCTTACCGCGCCTTCGTGGTATTTAGTAGCGGCATCCCCTTTAAGGCGCTGCGGTTTGCCAAAGCTCGTCTTGTCGCCTTTGACATACCACATATCAAAAAACTCCGTACCCGTCCACGTATGCTCTCTGCTGATCGCCTTCGCACTGTCGCGTGACGATGAAAATATTAAGCCACCGTCATAGCTCGCCGAGCTAAAGTCATACCCGCCGCTGTTAAAACCCAGGTTCTTTACCGTATAGCGGTCCCGGCTCAGCAGGAACTGTCCGTAGTCCGAACATGCTTTCATCTCATTCGTGCTTCGTCGGTCCTCAGGTACTTCTTCTTTGTACTTCGCATACCATTTCGCAGCGTCTTCATACTTCCCGTTTACCTGCTCCATCTGTGCCAGGTACAACTTGTACTTCGGCTCCACATCGCCCTTTGATACCGCTTTGCTGTACCAGTATTCCGCCTTATCATATCTTGACGTCAGGCGGTAGCAATCCCCAAGGTGGGCCATTGCTCGTGCACTGTCGTGCTTCTGCAAATAGCTCTCATACAACGGAATCGCTTCATGGTAGGCCAGCGCATTGTACAGCTTCTCCGCTTTGCTGTAACCGCCTATCTCCGGCGCTTTCGTCCCGCCCCCTTCTATATCCTGACCGTGCAGAAGGTTAATGCTTAGCAATAACAGCAGTGCCATTATTACTTCTTTGCTCTTCGCTAATAGTGTTGGTGTCGTATTCATATTTAGCTTATATTCTTGGTTGTTTCCTTTTTCTTTCCTTAGAAGTATCTCGGGGTGATTACTTTTTTCTTCTCGAACGCAAAGTCGTAGCCGATAATAACCTCATGGCTCCCGCGGTTGTAGTTCGCCAGTTTCGTCAGCGTATAATCATACGCATAACCAATCATCAGCTGTTTGGTCGGCCACACCTCTAACATAAAATCAAAACTGTCCGGATTCGTCAGCTTAACTCCCTCATTTTTATTGCCAAACGACGTGCGGTACTGACCGCCGATATTCACCCGGTTATAGATTAGCAAACTTAAGTTAAAATCCATCGTGTGCGGTATCTTAGACTGCGCATTCGCCAAATATCTATACTGGATCTGCGGACGGATTTTTAATACCTTGCCCGCTGGGATAACTCCACCCGCCATCAGCACTACGTGCGCCGTGCGTTTCGCGTCACTACCAGACTGGTTCTTCGCCGTTAAGTCACCTTTGATAAAGTTCGGCACACTCGCTCCAAAGTAAAAGTTCGGATGATAGATATACAAGCCGGCCCCTACATCCGGTAGCACCCGGCTGACGTTCTGTGAAAAAGCAGGGTCGTTCGGATCCGTCAGTATCGCACTCGTCGCATTCAGCTTATACCACAGCAACCCCGCATTGATCCCTAAGCTCAGCTTCACCTGCTTGCCCAAATTTAAACGGTACGCATACGTAACATTAAACTGATTCTTATGCTCAAGCCCTAAGCGGTCATTCACAAACCAGAATCCCAACGCAAAGTGATCGTTCTTCAACGGACTGTGGATGCTGAACGCTGCCGTCTTCGGCGCACCAGCTATCCCGCCATTCTTACCGCCTGTCCACTGGTCGCGGTACAGCGCCCGGATACTTAATACCTCCCGGGCTCCGGTATACGCCGCGTTCTGTGGCAACTTGTTATACATGAACTGCGTATACTGTGCATCCTGCTGACCGTAAACGCTTACACTTAAGGTTAACAGCAACATTGCCGTTAATAATAACCCTCGTCTTTGTAGTTTATTCATCGTTGATTCTTTTACTTTTTTTTGACGGCGCGAGACGGATTTTAATCCATCCCGCTTCGCCTTTTATTTTATTTTATCTGTGTAAGGTAATAAAGCCTGCTTTATTCACTTCCTCGCCGCTGCTCTTCGTGTACTTCAGCACATAGTAGTACGTACCATCCGGTAACGGACTGCCCTTGTACGTTCCGTCCCAGTCGTTCACATACTTATCATTGCGGTAGACCTCAATGCCCCAGCGATTGTATGCACTAAACTCGACATCACCTTCCGCACATGGTATCTCGAATACATCGTTGATGCCGTCACCGTTCGGTGAGAATGCGTTTGGTAAAATACAACCCTCTACCGTAATGAATACCCATGCACTGTCTCCACCTTCCGGATCGCAGATCTGATATTGGAAACTATCGATACCTGTATAACCCGTAACAGGAGTATATGTAATCGTGCCGTCACCATTTACCACCACTGTTCCGTGGCCTGGTGCTGTTACAATTGGTCCGTCTGCACATAACGTTAACGGATCTTCATCAAATGTAGAATCGTTATTCAGCACTGGTATTGTTATCGGTACGCTCGGATCCGTCTTCGTAGTATCATTCACGGCAACAGGTGGATATCCTGTTAATGTGATAATGATAGTTGTATTTGA
>CALLKD010000064.1 GCA_938008595.1 uncultured bacterium
GGGGTTTGTGTGCCCCTTCCCCCACAGTGAGTCGGCGAAGGTTCATTCCCCACCCCTCGTTCCTAGAACCTTCCAACCCAGCCCACGCACCTCCACCGCTGAAAACAGGCGCTGGCAAGCATTTGTGCGGTTGGGTACACGTGAGACCGGTACAAATTCGCCACCCGCGGGAGTATGCCTGCCTCAGAAAGTGCGCTGATGTTTTGCTTTACGCGAAACCGACGTTCTGTTAGGTTGGTCAGAGCAGAGCCATTAACATGAGGACAACAGCCTCAGAAGTGGTTGAGTTCAGATAAGTTGGTAGAGGTGGTCAGCTGGGGGGTGCTCGGCAGGTGCTACACGCACTGGTCGAGCACTCTGAAAGTTGGTACACAACACCAATTTTGCTCTGAGCGATGGTTGAGAGTCGGAAGTCAAGCTTTTACAGGAGTGACTCCGTGCTCGATGTGAATGCGAAGCTTCGTGCTTTGCTCACAAAAAGACTGGAATGGATGAAAAATCCTCCACTGCAACGATCTATTCGATTGAGACGTTTTCGTACGTCACTTTCGAAGCAACGATCACCCGTGAAGACGCTCTTGAACTTGCACGGAATTTCCGATTTTGCAAGCAAGAAGTGCTTCCGAAGGGTCCTTGAGAGAAATCGGGAACTCGATGATCGACCGTTGAACCATCACAGGTCAACATCGAATTGAGTTTCTTCCGAGAGAATCTCAGAGAATCCCTTGTGGTGCGATAACTGAACAACAACGAATGCTCTTGTTCACTCTCGAAATCTCTATGAGAAAAGCCTGCGTGAAGCTTGCTTCCGCTGTGCACAAAGAGAGAGAACGAAGATGCAACAAATAACGGAGTGTGAGGATAACGTCCTCTTCTCCACGAAACTTAACGAGAAATCTGGTTGATCCTGCCAGTAGTCATATGCTTGTTTCAAGGACTAAGCCATGCAAGTGCCAGAGTAACTGGATTGATAGGAGGTCTGCGTACGGCTCATTAAACGGTTTATTATCTACCCAGCGTCGGGGGTGGAAACGCCTTCCTATGGATAACTCCGTTAACGCGGAGCTAATACACGTACGAAGAAACCTGCTCTGCGAAGCTTGCTTGAGGTAACCCCTCAGGTGAGTGGGGTGGGTTGCAATTGGCCGGAACAAAAACCAACGCCCGTTCTGCGGGCAGCGAGAACTGTTGAGGCAGGCCAATCATGCAAAAGCGCATACCTTTACTGGTGGCGCGTTGCTGGACGAATTTACCACCTATCAGGCTGTTGGTAGTGTAGTGGACTACCAAACCGGTGACGGGTAACGGGGAATTGGGGTTCGATTCCGGAGAGGGTGCCTGAGAGATGGCAACCATTGCTACGGTGAGCAGCAGGCGCGCAAATTGCCCAATGCCGACTCGGTGAGGCAGCGACGAAAAATAACAACTCCGGCGGCTTCTAGCCACGGGGATTGTAATGGACTGTATCTAGACACACTGCTGAGTATCTATTGGAGGACAAGTCTGGTGCCAGCACCCGCGGTAATTCCAGCTCCAAGAGCATATATTAATGTTGTTGCGGTTAAAAAGCTCGTAGTTGGATTCAGGAGCTTGGGCGACGGTGTTGGTCCGGGGTGTGCACAACTCGTGTCACTCCGTGTGCCGATCCGGTTTTGTCCCGGGTTCTTACTTTTTTGCGGAAGCGAATGCCGGCCGAGTGCCACTTAACTGTGGTGCGAAGCGAACTACGGAGTTTCTACGCTCCTTAAGGCACGTCCGCAGAAGTTACTGTGAGTAAAGCAGAGTGCTCAAAGCACCCAACTTGCTTGGGAGAATGTTAAAGCATAGAATAACAAGGGATCGACCACGTTGTGGAGTCTTATTGTTGGTTTTCAAGCCGCCGTGCGATAATTTAGAGCAGGTGTCTTATGGGGACCAGGTGTAGCTTTCGGGCTCGCTTGCCTCAGCAAGCCCTGCTCATTGGGATCAATAGGAGCGCGGGGAGCGATCAGTACTCCCGGGTGAGAGGTGAAATTCATAGACCCCGGGAAGACTAACATCAGCGAAAGCCGTTCGCTATCGCGCTTTCATTAATCAAGAACGAGAGAAAGGGGATCGAAGATGATCAGATACCGTCGTAGTCCTTTCCGTAAATGATGCAGACTAGGGATCGGCCGCAGCTTTCCACAAACGCGGTCGGCACCTCACTCCCTTGTCGAGAAATCAAAGTCTTTGTGTTCCGGGGGGAGTATATTCGCAAGGCTGAAACTTAAAGGAATTGACGGAGAACCACCACCAGGCGTGGAGTGTGCGGCTTAATCTGACTCAACGCGGAGAACCTTACTAGGTCAGGACATGGTGAGGATTGCCAGATTGAAAGCTCTTGCATGATCCCATGAAGGGTGGTGCATGGCCGCTTCTGGTTGGTGGAGTGATTTGTCTGCTTAATTGCGCTAACGAACGAGATCTCAACCAGCATCTACATGCCAGTTCCGTTTAAGGTTTTCGGTGATCCGTCGGCGGTTCGGGCAACCGGGTCGTCGGCGGCTTTGCTGGCCGAGGAAGCTGGAGACTGTTTACATACTGGGATTATGCATAGTTCCAATTGCATTGAAACGTGAGCCAAAAGCAGGTCTGTGATGCTCCTATATGTCCTGGGCCGCACGCGCACTACACTGACGCAGACAACGAGCTTCTGTCTTTGTGACAGCCTGTGCCGAAGGGCATGGGGAATCTTCTGAGGCTGCGTCGTGATGGGGATAGATGCTTGAAATTATTCTCCTTGAACGAGGAATGCCTTGTAGGCGCGTTTCATCAGAACGCACCGAATACGTCCCTGGTTCTTGTACACACCGCCCGTCGTTGCCTGTAATGGTTTATGAGTAGAAGCGTCTGGAGACGATGACTCCGTCGTTGTCAAAATTCGCTAATACTTGTATGCTAGAAGAGGCAAAAGTCGTAACAAGGTTGCTGTAGGTGAACCTGCAGCAGGATCATTCTTGTAGAGAGTGAATGAAATTGAAAAGATACTCACTTTGCCCTTTTGAGGTGGAGTTGAGCAACTTACTACTTCCCGTAGTAAGAAGTCCATGTGCTCTCTTTTCCCTCAGAGAAGGTTTGGGAGCAGCTTCCACTTTCCAAGTGGAAAGATCTGATTGACAAGTTTGTCGTTCTGGGCATGGACGATCGGTGAGGATGTGGGTTGAAGTGAGAAGTTGCCATCGCAATTTGATGAGAGAAAGATTGTGGCACTTCGTTTCTAAACTTCAACTCTGTAACCGGCCATTGAGTTCTTCTCTCTCCCTTTCGCTGCAGTATCTTCTGCCTTGCGATTGGATTTGAACTCTAAAGGCACAGAACGGCACTCATCGATTGAAGCACTACAAACGTCCGACGATGGATATCTTGGTTCAGAGCTCGATGAAGGTCGCAGCAAAGTGCGATAACTGTCACGACTTGCAGATTCCAGGGAGCTGACAAGTTACTGAATGCAAATTGCGGCCGTGTTGGGGTAACCCACTTGGCCATGTGCGGCAGAGTGTCGTTGATGCTCCGTCATCTTAGGAATCTTACAAATTCCTAAGGATCTGAGGTGGTGTGGTCATCCTTCGATCATTTTCGATGTGATGTTTTCCCACTATCTTTGAGTGAGCAACAGTTTCCCAAGCTGGGAGACTGTGTCAATGAGCGATAAGCGGATTCTTCTCTCCTCGAGAACTTTCCTGCAAATCTCTCTCATTATCTCTATTTCAAACTTCGACCTCTGCTGTACAGGAAAACCCGCTGAACTTAAGCATATTAATCAGCGGAGGAAAAGAAAACAACAGTGATTTCCTTAGTAACGGCGAGTGAACCGGAAGAAGCCCGTACATGAATCTGCGGTGGAAGGAACCAGAAGCCGTAGAATTGTAGTGCACGGAGCAGATCGCAAGTGGCATGAGGAGTGTGGTGAAGTGACTTGAGAAGGTCCGCCACAGAGGGCTATGGCCCCGTGCGCCGCACGCCCTTTGTCCAACAACGTGATTTGCCTCCAAGAGTCGCACAGTTTGGGATTGCTGTGCTAATTCGCTGGTGTACTTCAGCGAAGGCTAAATATTGCTCTGAGACCGACAGCGAACAAGTACTGTGAAGGAAAGATGAAAAGAACTTTGAGAAGAGAGTTAAAAGGACTTGAAATCGTCGGGCGCGAAAGGGTATGGGACCCCTCGCTTCCGAGATCTCCACCGGGTTTACTGGTGGAGACTGACAGAACTACTTGCAGAATCCCCGGGGCTTTCGATAGCTTAAACGTCTCACGGGATGTGAAAGTATCGGGAGTACATTGCCGAAGAGGATCCGCGAGTAGTACTACCGGTGTGTAAGCGTCTTGTTACTCTTGTCATGTCCGTATTCATCGAGTTGCGTGCCTTCGGGAAGCGTAAGTTCGGTGATTATGTGGTGTGGCGGGGTTTGGCAGGTCACTTGCATGCGAATTCTGTTCCGAACGATCTCATACCACCCGTCTTGAAACACGGACCGAGGAGTCTACCGAATGTGCGAGCGTTATGGTGATGAAAACCAGAGCCGAGTAACTTGGCGGAAGACGCGTAATGAAAGTGATCTTTATCCGTGATTCCTGCAAGAAGGATTGCAACGGAGCTCGATCCTGATCATGTGTGAAAAGGATTTGAAGTCAAGCACATTCGCTGGGACCCGAAAGATGGCGAGCTTTTCCCAGGCCGGTTGAAGCCAGGGGAAACCTTGGTGGAGGACCGTCGCAGTTCTGACGTGCAAATCGTTTGCCAGATCTGGGTAAAGGGGCGCAAGACTCATCGAGCTATCTAGTAGCTGGTTCCCACCGAAGTTTCTCTCAGGATAGCTGGGGATTAACGCAAAGAACCGAGTTACGCCACGTAAAGCAAATGATCAGAAGCATTGGGATGTTCTTTATCTCAACTTATTCTCAAACTCTTAATGGGCGTAGCGTCCTGCCTGCTTAATTGAGGCGGGAACGAGAATCGGATCCCCAAGTGGGCCATGCTTGGTAAGCAGGACTGGCGATGCGGGATGAACCGAAAGCGTACCTAAGGTACCAAAGCGTTCGTTCATCAGATACCATGAAGGGTGTTGGTGCATCTAGACAGCAGGGCGGTGGCCATGGAAGTCGGAATCCGCTATGGAGTGTGTAACAACTCACCTGCCGAATGCACCAGCCCCGAAAATGGACGATGCTCAAACGAACCACCCATGGTATGCCGACATCTTCATATAATCCTTTTTATCAAAGGAAGTGAATGTCGTGTAGGTGGGCGTAGGGCGCGAGTCGAAGGCTTGAAGCGTGAGCTGGGCTGGATCGCGCACCTAGTGCAGATCTTGGTTGTAGTAGCGAATATTCAATTGAGAACATTGAAGGCCGAAGTGGAGAAGGTTTCCATGTGAACAGTACTTGGACATGGGTAAGTCGGTCCTAACCCCCGAGGAAAACCTTTCAGTGTAAAGGCGCATATGAAAAGGTTCGGCAGGGGTCCATTACGGCGTGGGGCGTGTTCGTTTGGGCACGTGAACTTACGTTGTAACCCTGTTGAGTGCGCAAAGGGGGAAGGGGAAATCGGCCAAAATTCCGATACCGTGATGATTGTGGGGATTCGAAGCTGTGAAGCAGATGACGATGCCGGACCCAACGTGATCGGGCCCTGAGAGAGTTCTCTTTTCTCTTTGACCTAATGGACGCACGGAATCTCACTTCAGGTGGCGAAGTGCGTCTCAATCCGGGAGAAAGCGGTGCACCCTTCGCATCGTTGGGTCTTCCGGTCACGTTGAAGCAAGCTCCGGCGGAGGTCGATTTTTCATCCCTTACGACACGGCCGTACCAATAACCGCATCCGGTCTCCAAGGTGAGCAACCTCTGGTCAACGGAGCAAGGTAACTAAGGGAAGTCGGCAAAATGGATGCGTAACTTCGGGAGAAGCATTGGCTCCAAGGACTGGATGGTGACCTGTCGTCTTAGTTTCGGAGTTGGTGTACGTGAGTTGCGCGGGTTGTGCTTCGGTGCGATCTGTGTGACGAGCGAGTCATCGGCTTCGATCCGGCGATTCTGGTTTTCACCGTTGCGAACAGTCGACTTGGAACTGTCGCTGAGCAGGGGAATCTAACTGTTTAATTAAAACATAGCTTTTAGAAGATTGTGGTCGGACGTAGGCTTAAAGTGAATCCTGCCCAGTGCTCTGAATGTTAATGCAAAGAGATTTTACCAAGCTCGGGTAAACGGCGGGAGTAACTATGACTCTCTTAAGGTAGCCAAATGCCTCGTCTTCTAATTAAAGACGCGCATGAATGGACTAATGAGATTCCCACTGTCCCTAGTTACTGTCCGGCGAACCGACAGTCAAGGGAACGGTCTTGAGATCTTCAGCGGGGAAAGAAGACCCTGTTGAGTTTGACTCTAATCTGACTCTGTGCAGTGACATCCGAGGTGTAGCATAGGTGGGAGGTGTGTAACAATACCAGCCGTGAAATACCACTACTCGGGTCGTTGCTTTACTCATCGCATTAAATGGGGACGGCGGTGGTCTTCTTTCGGGAAGATGGTTTACTCCCAGTTGCAGATCTTTATGATCTGTGATTGTACCTACCCGTTTCTGAGTAATAAGCGTACCCTTCTGAGGTTTGCGCGACCCATTGCTGCGAGACATTGGTCAGACCGGGAGTTTGGCTGGGGCGGCATATCTGTTAAATGATAACGCAGGTGTCCTAAACCTGACTCAGTGAGAACAGAAATCTCACGTGGCGCATAAGGGTAAAAGTCAGGCTGAGCTCTTGATTTTCAGTACTAATCCAGACTGTGAAAGCAAGGCCTAACGATCCTTTGGTCCCATTAGTGTTCCAAGTATGAAGCCAGAGGTGACAGAAAAATTACCACAGGGATAACTGGCTTGTGGCGACCAAGAGTTCATATCGACGTCGCTTTTTGATCCTTCGATGTCGGCTCTTCCTATCCTAGCCCTGCAGAAAAGGCTAAGGGTTGGATTGTTCACCCATCAAAAGGGAACGTGAGCTGGGTTTAGACCGTCGTGAGACAGGTTGGTTTTACCCTACTGAAGAATTCGTTCTATCCTCGACGGCAGGCTTAACAACCTCTTCGACTAGAACGGGCGCACCGATGGTAATTTGGGGTAGTACGAGAGGAACTCCCAATTCAGCCCTCTGGTATCTGGGTCTGGTCGATCGGCCATGATCCGACGCTACGGCTGCGTGGTTACGGCTGAACGCCTCTTAAGCCAGAACCACTCCCAGATGGTGCGCCCTTGGCGTCATGTGCCAAGCAGTCGCCTGGGTCTAACTTCTGCGGACCACTCCGATACGTCTTCGTATGGCGGGTCTTGGGCTTACATCTGCATCTTACACGAAATCATAAAAGTGTCTGCTGTGGTGTGAGTCATTTACAACATCCAGAATCTCCGGGCATGTCACCCACTGGTAAACGACCAGAAACTCGACGGCAGGCGTAAACATCCGAGGTATCTTGTTATACCGAGGAGTTGAGCCCAAAGCCGCGCGGTGAGGGTTATATTCGAAATTGTCATCCTTGCGCTTCGTCTCGTCAGTCAGTCCTCTGAGTTTTTCGTGCCGACGTCTTTCGCGTCACTGTCCTCTGAGTTTTTCGTGCCGACGTGAGTCTTTTTGGTCTTTCGCGTCGCTTCGTCTGCTCCTTTTTGTGCTGTCATTGACCTGAGCAAATCAGGCTGCGAAAGTTGCCTCGGTGTTATATTTGTTGTTGTTGACATCGTTGCGCTTCGTCTCCTTAGTCAGTCCTCTCTGAGTTGTTGACATCGTTGCGCTTCGTCTCCTTAGTCAGTCCTCTCTGAGTTTTTCGGCCCCACTTAGTCTCTTTGGTCCTTAGCCTCGCTTCGACCTTGCTCCTTTGTCCTGTACTGCCTTTTTTTTGACTGGTGGATTCAGGCTGCGAAAGTTGTCTCGGTTTTATCCCGAGTCGGCTTAGCAAGGCTTGAGAGAGTTTTTTTTCTTTGTCTCTCTTCCATTGGCCCGTTCTTTAATGACGACACTCCTTCCCTCAGCATCACGGGGACTCACTGTGATGGATCGGGCAAGCGTGACCACTCGCGTTTCTGAGGTTTCGGGTTCGCGTCCTGCTGACCGATGTTCTTTTCCGGTTGGCCGACCCCCAGTGTCTCCTTCCGGGATAACGGTCTCCTCTCTCTCTACTCTCTTCTCTCAATTCTCTTCGCTCTCTTCTCCTCTCTTCTCTTCACTTCTCTTCCGTCCTCTCCCTCTGCGTCTCTTCTCCATCTCCTCCTCTCTACCCCTCCCTCTCCACTCTTCTCCTCTCTACCCTCCACTCTTCTCCTCTCTACCCTTCTCCTCTTTCCTCTCCTCTCTTCTCCTCTTCCCCTCTCTACCGCCGGCCTGGCGTGGAGCAGAGGAGCAGCGCGCCGCGCGCGCCTTGAACGCTACGCCGCCAACGAAGTACACCCAGCAGGGGTTTGACATCTCTCCTCTCTCTTCTCTCCTCTCTCCCACTCTCTCCGCTTCGCCCCCCCTTCTCGCTCCCCCCTTTCGCTCCCGCTCTCGCCCCCACTTTCGCTCCC
>CALLKD010000065.1 GCA_938008595.1 uncultured bacterium
TAGCGACGTTGCTTTTTGATCCTTCGATGTCGGCTCTTCCTATCATTGTGAAGCAAAATTCACCATGTGTTGGATTGTTCACCCATCAATAGGGAACGTGAGCTGGGTTTAGTATAGAAACACTTTGCCCAATAGTCAGGATCTAGTTGTGGATAGAATCATACACGTGTTCTATCATAACACAAATAGATGGAAATCCTGGCTCGACTTTGTGTGAAAGAGATCGCCAAATTGTTCGGGGACACCCTTAGAGCTCTATTGACCAACCACAGCTGGAAACAGAATAAATAAGTGAAAACTTATACTGTGGGGTGCTATTCCATAGCAAGGTAAAACTAATAGAGATTGGGTTATCCGCAACCTAGCTCCTTCATGTTAACAAACATATGGAGAAGGCTCAACGACTGTAAGGCGTAGCACGCAAGTGCAAGATACAGTCTAGCCCCTTCCGAAAGGAAGTTCGCAGTAGTAGGTTTAAGTGTCACACCAGCGTGAGCTGTCACTTAAACTGAGGAATGCGAAGAGCATTGATGTTCAGAGGAAATGCTGAACGGAGCTTGGTATCAGCGTTAGACCGTCGCGAGACAGGTTAGTTTTACCCTACTGATGAAAGTATTGCAACAGTAGACTAATTCAGTACGAGAGGAACAATTGGTCCAGATAATTGGTAAATACGGTTAGCTGACCAGCTAATGCCGTGAAGCTACCATCTGTTGGATTATGACTGAACGCCTCTAAGTCAGAATCCATGCTGGAAAGCAATGCAACAGAAATAATAAACGAAAACAAATAGGTTTACCAAATTCATCTTCGGAACACTATGCCAGTACAATACTGGCTATGGACTCCGAATCATAATTTCGATTATTATTGCTCTAATCACTTGCAGACGACTTGAAATAGACTCGGGTATTGTAAGCTTCGGGAGTAAGATTAACTTACGACCGGCTGAGATTCATCCCGCGGTTCACGATTAGTTTCATCAACCCCTTTTCCAAATTACTCTGCTGGGGTGAAATAGCTCTTCATGAAACTTTCTGAAGATGATGAAAATATATTTACTTTATAACAATAAATAATTATTTATAAGTGCAAGTTAACTCAGAAGATTGACTTAACACATAGCATTTTAGGACTTGTTTGGAAAAGTCCTTAAGTGTTCATGTGAAACTTCAATCTGAAGGTTGTCTTGTTCATAAAAAAATCAAACTTTCTACTCTTGTTGTAAAATTTATTTGTATATATACTTTAAACTTATTAATCTATATTATATGAACACTATCAGATCGGAAGAGCGTCGTGTAGGGAAAGA
>CALLKD010000066.1 GCA_938008595.1 uncultured bacterium
GGCATTTGGCTACCTTAAGAGAGTCATAGTTACTCCCGCCGTTTACCCGCGCTTGTTTGAATTTCTTCACTTTGACATTCAGAGCACTGGGCAGAAATCACATTGTGTCAACACCAGTTATGGCCATCACAATGCTTTGTTTCGATTAAACAGTCGGAATCCCCTTGTCCGCACCAGTTCTGAGTTGATCGTTTAATGCTGAACATATATACACCGATGGTCGCCAACCTTCAGCCGAGAACAGCTTAAGCGGCAATTCACCTAATATATATACGAAACAGCCGATCCTCAGAGCCAATCCTTTTCCCGAAGTTACGGATCTATTTTGCCGACTTCCCTTATCTACATTATTCTATCGACCAGAGGCTGCTAACCTTGGAGACCTGATGCGGTTATGGGTACGGATAAGATATGATATATCTGGCTCAGATTTTCATGGACCATCAAGAGTGCACCTGACATCTCTAAAAAGCGAGATGCTCTGCCAAGTGTATAGCCTTATCTCTGGGTAATCCAATTCCAAGGCCATTTACTTGTCAAGAAGAAAAGAAAACTCTTCCAAGAACACTTGCTGGCGTCTCTGAGCTAGTTAGTGTCGCCACAAAACATACCTTACGTCAGGAATTTCAACCTGATTCCCTTTCGCCTTGTGCTAGAGAGCACCTTATAGAGGTTTAACCAGAGGCTTAGGACCGCGTAACCCCTGACCAAATGCTGTTGTCAGGGAACCCTTCTCCACTTCGGCCGCCAACGTTTCCAATTGGCTATTTGCTACTACCACCAAGATCTGCACTAGATGTCGTTCCACTTAGGCTCACGCCAAAAGCTTCTTACAACACCCACGCCCTCCTACTCATCAGTACATACTTTTGCATTGATGGTTGAGTATCGGTCATACGCTTTAGCGCCATCCATTTTCAGGGCTAATTCATTCGGCAGGTGAGTTGTAACACACTCCTTAGCGGATGACGACTTTTATGTCCACCGTCCTGCTGTTTAGATGAATCAACACCTTTTGTGGTATCTCATGAGCGTATAGTTGGGCACCTTAACTCAACGTTAGGTTCATCCCTCATCGCCAGTTCTGCTTACCAAAAATGGCCCACTAGGAACAAGCATTCTGTCTCTAAGTTCAGTTAAGATAACAAAGAGTTCTTACCAATTTAAAGTTTGAGAATAGGACAAGGTCAAAATAACCCTGAGACCTCTAATCATTCGCTTTACCCGATAAAACTGCATAATTGTTCCAGCTATCCTGAGGGAAACTTCGGAGGGAACCAGCTACTAGATGGTTCGATTAGTCTTTCGCCCCTATACCCAAGTTTGACGAGCAATTTGCACGTTAGCACCGCTTCGAGCCTCCATCAGGGTTTCCCCTGACTTCACCCTACTCAGGCATAGTTCACCATCTTTCGGGTCCTATCAGATATGCTCATACTCAAACCTGTCTTACAAGGTCGGTCGATGCTGCTGCTTGCGCTGCGCACCTTTCACTTTCATTTCGCGTATGGGTTTAATCACCCGCACACTCGCATATAGGATAGACTCCTTGGTCCGTGTTTCAAGACGGGACGGTAAAAACCTTTTCTGGCAAAATCACCGTAGTCCCTCAAGCTAAACATGCCCTTTCCGGCTTGCACCTTTTTTGACACGTTTAACTTGATTTTGCCTTCCGCTCTGGTAAACTCTTTACGATGTTATCGCATTAAGTTTTCAGCACGTTTGTTAGTTTTACCGCTTCCTCCTTAACGATTTCAGATCTTTTCACTCTCTTTTCAAAGTCCTTTTCATCTTTCCTTCACAGTACTTGTTCGCTATCGGTTTCCCATCTGTATTTAGCTTTGGAAGAATTATATCTCCCACTTAGGGCAGCGATTCCAGGCTACCCGACTCTTGTGGATCCTACCTTACTCCATTTATAGTTTCACGGGGCTAGCACCCTCTTTGGCTAGGCTTTCTATCCTATTAAACTATCAATGGTATTTAGGTTGTCCTGATTACAATTCATTAATTCATTGAATTAATGATTTTAATTTTGAGCTTTTACCGGTTCAGTCGCCCTTACTAAGGTAATCTTTGTTAATTTCTTTTCCTCCGCTTAATAATATGCTTAAGTCCAGCGGGTCATCTTGCTTGAGTTCAGGTGCAAATAAGTCTTGTTATCTCTTAACAACTCACACGAATGTGACAGCTGCTATGAGCATGTTCTTAACAAGGGAACTTCCCTTGCATTTAGGTTAGGTTAGTTTGTTAGGCACACTGAACCGAGCATGCTAGGAGTACTAGCGTTAGTTACATTCAAATATCCGATGATTCGTGGTTCTGCAATTCACACTGCATATCGCATTTTCGCTGCGTTCTTCATCGTTATGGGAACCTAGACATCCATCGTTAAGAATTTAGATTTATCAACCTTAGTTAGTTATGATTCTTTCTATACGTTCAGTATATAAAGTTATTAGTTAGTAGTTCACTTTTTGTAAATGATCCATCCGCAGGTTCACCTACGGATACCTTGTTACGACTTCTCCTTCCTCTAGGTGATAAGCTTTACATTTCTTCCCAAAATTGGTCCGAAAGATTCAGCACATCACCCGGTATCGGTAGGAGCGACGGGCGGTGTGTACAAAGGGCAGGGACATAATCAATGTAAGATGATGACTTACATTTACTAGGAATTCCTCGTTCAAGATCTATAATTGCAAAGATCTATCCCCATCACGATGCATATTCGAGATTGCCGTACCCTTTCGAGCTAGGAACTTGTTGTATGCATCAGTGTAGCACGCGTGCAGCCCAGGACATATAAGGGCATCACAGACCTGTTATTGCCTTAAACTTCCATGCACTTTTCATGCATAGTCCCTCTAAGAAGTCTTATCTATGAAATAGAAAAGACTAGTTAGCAGGTTAAGGTCTCGTTCGTTATCGGA
>CALLKD010000067.1:0-5000 GCA_938008595.1 uncultured bacterium
TCTCTTAAGGTAGCCAAATGCCTCGTCATCTAATTAGTGACGCGCATGAATGGATCACTGAGATTCCTACTGTCCCTATCTACTATTTAGCGAACCCACAGCCAAGGGAACGGGCTTGGCAAAATCAGCGGGGAAAGAAGACCCTGTTGAGCTTGACTCTAGTCTGACTTTGTGAATTATCTGGGGTGGTGTAGACTAGGTGGGAGGGTAACCAAACGTGAAAGACCACTACATTCTAAGATAATTTACTTATTTCGTGAGGTATGATACATTCTAGCTCTAAGACGGATCTTCCGTTGACATAGGCGAATGACATAGTCAGGTGGGGAGTTTGGCTGGGGCGGCACATCTGTTAAACTGCAACGCAGGTGTCCTACGGAAAGCTCAGTGAGAACAGAAATCTCACGTAGACCAAAAGGGGAAAAGCTTTCTTGATTTTGATTTTCAGTAAAAATACAAACCGGGAAACCGTGGCCTATCGATCCTTTATCTTTACAAGTTTTAAGCTAGAGGTGCCAGAAAAGTTACCACAGGGATAACTGACTTGTGGCCACCAAGCGATCATAGCGACGTGGCTTTTTGATCCTTCGATGTCGGCTCTTCCTATCATTGAGAAGCATCATTTTCAACGTGTCGGATTGTTCACCCGCTAATAGGGAACGTGAGCTGGGTTTAGACCGTCGTGAGACAGGTTAGTTTTACCCTACTGATGAAACGTTGTTGCGACAGTAATCCAACTTAGTACGAGAGGAACCGTTGGTTCGGATAATTGGTTTATGGGGTTGGTTGAACAGCCAGTGCCCCGAAGCTACCATCCGCCGGATAATGACTGAACGCCTCTAAGTCAGAATCTATACTGGAATGCGACGATATCTCGCTCTATGTGTTTTCGCGTAGCGATAGGCTTCGGCCGAACACCTAATTCAAACGCCTTTAGGGCACGTTGAGCGTTAAATCCTCTGTAGACGACTTTGATATAGAACGGAGTATTGTACGTATGAGAGTAGGCTTGTCCTACGATCTACTGAGATTAAGCTCTTGTTCTGGTGATTTGTGCTGCAAAGTACAAGTTACAGCGCAAAACGCGCACCCCCCCTCGTCTACTTACCACATTCCATCCCCCAAAAACAAACCCTTAACAAAATCCCCGAACAAACCCCCCAACACGACCGATCTGGTCGGGCTGCAAAAGCCTGCTGGTCTTGGCGCTGAAAAGTGCTAAGGTCTAGCAGGTTGAGTAGCCTGATCAGGTCGGTTATTTTTTTCCCAGATCTAGGGATAAATGCTCCAGATTAAGGTATCTGGACATTGGTAAATACGGTCACTACCCCATAGGGTCTATGGGGGATGGGGGGTGGAAAGTCCGCATAGGACTTAGCGGGAAAGTATACGGTCGTGCTGGGGATTCCCTGAGCAGGAAAGTCCGCTATTTTCGCTAAGGTTTAGCGGGAAAAGTCCGCGGAAACCCATTCGATCCGCATCCAGGTCCCCGAAGCTGGGGGATTGGACCCACAGAGTCAACGAACTAAGTGTATTACTGAAGTTGCCTGGTGCAACCAACCTGTGGGATGGTAAGGAATTGCGTAATTCGTTGAGGAATTGCGTAGGGAATGGCTGGGAGACACTGTGTGCACACTCAGAGTCAATGTGCCGCAGTCAGGGTGCCCAGATACGCAGATCCCCAGTTGGGGAACTTGGGTACATGCGTCCCCAAGTGTGCTGAGTGAGTCTGCGGGGTGATGGGTGGTGTGTTTCCTGGGCTAGAGGTCACGAAATACAGTCAAAAAATCCGCTGGGGAGTGATGCGGTAGCCCTTAGCGGGAAAGTCCGCATCAACACCTTCGATCCGCATCTAGGTACCTGACGCTGGGCGAGTTGCCCCAGACAGTGAACCAAGCATAAGTAGTACTACTAGTACCCCATCGAATGGGTGGGTAATCCTGGGCAGAAGTGCTCAATGGGTGGAGTCGTCGGTCATGCGAATGTCCGCACCGCTACCCCTTAGCGGGAAAGTCCCCAGGAAAACAGTAAGTCCGCATCCAGGTCCCCGATGCGGGACGCGTTGCCCCAGACAGTGAACCAATCATAGGTAGTACGACTCATGTACCATCCACCACACCAGTCATCTCGGGCAAACAAGCCCACATACCTGAGCACTAGCCCAGGGAAAAGTCCGCGGGCACCCTTCCCGCTACATCTTAGCGGGAAAGTCCCCAGAAACACTTTCGATCAGCATCCAGGTACCCGATGCAGTCGGAATGGCCCCCAACAGTCAACCAATCATAGGTAGTAAGCATCGTGGTCTATCCATCCGCAACCCAGAAAGGTAAGGAATAGCGTAATTCGTTGTGCAATTGCGCAATCCAGCTCCCAGTACAGTGAGAGCGGACCTCCTGCAGTGTTTTCTGTGTTTCCCCCGGTCCGGGGGTCGATCCCAACCTCAGGAAACTCATCTTCCGCTTGTTTTCCAGCCATCCCGCACTCCCCCGAAGAACAAACGGGCCTTTCAAGCCCTCCTCCAAGCGCGCAAACGTGCGTTCCAAATTTTTCCCGGAAATCGGAAGGAATTCGTGGACCAGTGTATTTTTTGCTCGTTCCGACCGCAATAACTCCTGCCACAGAGCTCCAAAACCAGTAAAAAAATGCTCGTTGGACGTGCCAGAGTCTATTCTACCTGATTTTCGGGGAGCCTTCGACCGTTCGTCCAGTTCCCCGGAGCTACCCCCGAAAAACAGACAAAAAAGTTCACTTCTGTTCCCGCAGCTATATCTCGCGCCTGCAACCTCCGATTCCCGTCGTTCGTGTGCCAAACGCTTCCTTGGGATGTAGGACAGCCTATGGATCGTGCCATTACCGAATACCACCCCATATAACCCTCCAACCAGCTCCCCCCATTTCGACCTCCAAGATCGTGAATACCGTTTGAACCCAGGTCCGTGATTTTGTATCTAGCCCATAAAACCCTTCTCCTAGACACCCTCCAGGACCCTTTGGGTTGTAGTTTGCAATATTCGGTCAATCCAAAATTCAGAACTCGTTTGAAAAAAAAGTCAATTTTTGATCGCTCGTACCGTTCTCCCCCGGACCGGGGCCCGTTTGTTTTTTGTGTGCCTGTCGATTTCGAGGTGGGTAGACCGTATCTGAACGCTCGGGCCGAGCAAACAGGCCCTCCAATCACGCGAACCAAAAATGGGGGCAAAATGGACGTTTTTCCGGGAAATCCGAAGGAATTCGTGGACGAGTGCATTTTTCGCTCTTTCCGAGCCCATAACTCGTGCCAGTGACCTCCTACACCAATAAATTTGGGCTCGTTGGACTCCCCTTTGACTGTTCTATCTGATTTTCGGGGAGCTTGCGACCGTTTGACAAAGCCCCGGACGCCAGGCCCGGAGAAACGACGAAAAAGTGCACTTTTTCAGTTTTTCGGGAATTGCTCGCGCTACAAGCGTCGGATTCCAGGATCTAGTGTGCCAAAATGTTTCTACAGGTGCCATACGTTGGATTTTGCAATCTATTTCTGGAAATTCTCCCGGCTACCCCTCCGAATTCGTGAACGAAAAGTGCTCGACTTTGCCCGTGAATAACGTCTGTACCAAGGTCCGTAAATTTTTACCTTTCGCATGGCACCCTTCTAAACGATATCCCAAAGGACCTTTTTAGTTCAAATTAGCAATCTTCGGCCAATCCAAAATGCAGGACCCAAAAGAAAATTTTGACGATTTTTGATTGGTTATAACTTTTTCCCCCCGGTCCGGACCCCGTTTGTTTTTTTACACCCGTCATTTGCAAGGTAGTAAGACCTTATTCGCAGCCTTGACCCGAATTATGGAGCTATTCTACCCCTTCAGAAAGGAGAGTTTTGATTCCGGGCCTCTTCCCGGGCCCCAAAAATTTTTTTTCCAAAAAGTTATGAAAGTAGGCGATAATGCGCGTCGAATGGTGGGTTCGTATCTGGAAATGACCTGGTGGTTGTGGAGATCTCAAAAATCGAACCGTTCAAAAAAGGGTCCTCCGCCAATTTCGCTAAGTCATTCAAGGGGAATTTTACCTGAGGGTAGGCCATTTTGCAGCCCTGGGTAGGTACCCATAGGGGTCTCGGACGGAAAAAATTTTTCAAGGGTATATAAATACCCTCCCAAAGAAGGGGTTAACAGAGCCTATTCATATATTGGGGCTCTGGAATGTAGTTCTAAAAATGCCCAAAGTACCCCTATTTCCTCTAAAATGACCGTTTTCGTACGCGTTTTTCGAACGCTCCGTGGGTCGGATTTCGGAATTTTTTGGGGTTTTGGATAGCTGAGATGTTGTATTTTTGTTTTCCGGAAGAAATACAGAAATCCGAAAATACGGAAACGAAAACGAGCATCGTAAAGTTGGATGTTTTCACCGTGGCCAACTTTTTCGTTTTCGTTTTTCGTTTGAGCTCGCACTAACTTTGCCTAGCTCGCACTAAGTGCGAGCTCCCTCTCACAGAGTGTGCTGCCATACAAAAGTACGCATTTTTGTGAAAAATGACCTTTTTGCTATATCTGCACTGTGTATAAGGTCACTTTCATACATGGTTAGTAGGAGCCTATACACACACACTCCCCTATGTACACATACAACCTAACACAGTAAAAGGTATTAACCCTACGCAAGGGTGCCGGGGGACACTTTTATTGCTTATATACCCAAGTACAAGTAAGTACTAAAGTAAAACATAGTACTTATGCGCAATATCTGCGACAATACGTGATGTTTTGTATGAAGTCTTTATTGATGATTACAAACTCACACCATGAACCAAGAGGTCTCTCGGGACTTCGAAAGTTTGTTTAAGATGTAAGGCACTTGTAGCCGTTGCTCAGCAATGAATACAAATGATCTTATACGGAATTCCCCCTACTTGCGCGAGTGCATTCATTTGATTTGCAATAGTAGGTCATTCCACCCATGCGAGTCGGATCTCTTGTACGAGAATGTCGCTACGGAATGTTCCGGAGGATGTGTGTTACTAC
>CALLKD010000068.1 GCA_938008595.1 uncultured bacterium
CGATGTCGCCTAAACCTGTTGCGGGTGTGTACGTAGCTGTTGTCTTGTCTGTCTCTTTGACTTGGACCGAGAAAAGCTGTGGGTGCATCGGCTTGAAGGTGTCGTAGAAATACTTCGCCATGTTTTCAGCCGTGGGGTTGAATTCGAAAACATCGTTGAGATGCCTATGCTCTACGGAGATGTCGAGAAACCGTTTGACGGCGTCAAGTTGACCGTAGTCCTTGACGAAGCCGATAGGATCCAATTCATCTGATGTGAGCGTCAGTACGACGCTGTAGTTATGCCCGTGGAGGCGTCCGCATTGGTGACCTTCGGGTAATCCGAAGAGTTGGTGACTTGCGCTGAAGTCGAACCGTTTTGATATTGTGTACATTTACTTGAGACTCCTTACGTGAGCTGCTCCAGCTTCAGTTAAAATAACGGAATCGATCCTGCCGTTGACCCTATCTATTTCAACCAGGTCTTTCCGCTCGGCTTCATCGAGGGCTTTGAAGAGATCTCGCCACTCAGGTTTGTCGTCACCTAGAGCTTGTAAGATCTCATTGAAACTGCTGGGCTCTGTTGAGCCGATGCAGGGTAATAAAACATCTAGTTCCATCTTTATTTGATCCCCACTATTTTATGTGTTTGTAGACTGAGACGCCAAGCGGGGTTATCAAGGCAGTATCTGATTGTCTCAGGTACGTAATCGGTTCCTGCTTCGTCTTTGGGTTGTAGAAAGAAATGGTCGAACTCGAGGTCAATGAAGTCGTCGGGTTCATTAAGGTCTTGTGGAAACACGAGTTTCAGTTCATCCCCCTTCAATTGCTTGAGGGGTGCGTTTGCTTTAGGGCTGATGCACAGCCAATCGATTCCTTCAGGTGCTTCGATCGTGCCGTTAGATTCCACAGCTATTTCGATACGGACGTCATGGATTGCGTCGATCAATGCCTTGTCGAGTTGAAGCAAGGGTTCGCCCCCGGTTATAACAACTAACGGGTAACCTACACCGTTCTTGTGTCCTTCATCCCACAGGCGTAGGATCATCTGAGCTACGTCTTGGGGTTCCTTAAACTTACCGCCATTTTCTCCGTCCGTGCCGACGAAGTCTGTGTCGCAGAACTGGCACACAGCTTTATAGCGATCCTCCTCACGGCCTGTCCAAAGATTGCAACCCGCAAATCTCATAAACACCGCGACACGTCCAGCTTGAGCTCCCTCGCCCTGCATTGTATAAAAGGCCTCTTTTACGCTGTACATAATTGTTTGTTTGAACTATGAGAATTGTAGATCATCTGCGCTGCTTTTTCAAGTATTCAATTGCAGATTTTAATGAATCTAAATTATCCTTGAATAATCCAAGAGCTTGGTTACACCTTCCACACAATAACCCTCGAAATCGTCCCGTAAGGTGATCATGGTCAGTGTGGAGCCTATGTTTAGTAGTATGTGTTTTACATATGGCACATACACCCCCTTGTATCTCAAATTGCATCTCGTACTGCACCAGCGTAATCCCTAATCGATATTTTAAGGTGGCATTTCTAAACGCTTCTGGGTTATCTTTCTTGTATTCTTGATTACACACCTTACAGTAGCAACTAAGGCCGTCTTTAGATGCCTTGCGTGCACAAAAGTGGTCCAGGGGTTTTTCTTGTTTACATCTGGGGCAACGTTTCATACGCAGATTATGTTTTTTTCTAACCACTGAACTTCAGCCGTTAATGCTTCCTGGCGCATCGGAAATGGTCCTAGTTTCGGACCGCCGATAGGTGAGAGATCAGCTACCCAGTTACCTTCATCATCCGGCTCCACGTGGCTTGCTCTCTCAATGCTACCCGAGCCTTGATCGAACAACCCTCGTAATGAGTCCGTCCAGATAAATTGAATGCAGCCTCCGGGTGTAAACTTAATACTTGGCATCTTGACGTTGCTCCTGACGTTCGTAGAGCTCGGATGTCTCTTTGTCCTCTGTGACAGTCCCGAGTGCTCTCTCAAGATTCCTTGTTGCTTCGTTGCACGTTGTTCCCTTGAACCCCGTTGGTGTGATCGTGATCTCGCCCTCAGGTGTGATCAGTACGTTAATTTGTTTCATTTTGTTCCCTGTAGCTTTTAGCGTTTGGATATCGCCGAGTACGGTTTTCGCGTACACGTCCATACTCCCTTACGTACGGTCTAATTTTTCGGCGGCAATCTTCGCAGTGGTTTTTGAACTCTACGCCTTTACGTGTAGACTTCTCGGCGGGCTTACCACATTGAGTGCATAACCCCGCCGCTCTCTTTCGTTTTTGGTACTCTCGCTGTCTGCTGATCATTTTAGGTTACTCCTGGAAATTCAACAAGATGTTGCCTTGCTTGTCTTTGGTCTCTGTGACTCGGTAGCCGTCACGTAACATTTGCTTCTTGGCAACCTGAACTCCGTAGGCTTGCTTGAGCAGTCCACCTGTCTCACCGATCTTGTCCATGAGACCGAAGCCACCTTTCCAGAAATCCCACATGAGCTGGTATCCAGGCTTACCGTCACGCCGTTTGACGACTCCGATCTCATAAGCCTTGTCGTCTCCAGGGATCCGGATCGCATGCAAGCACATTCCTAGGTCTTGCGGTGTGAAACCTTCGGGTACCGGGTAATCACCTACATGATGACCGTACCACTTGTATTTGACTTGGTTCTTGACCAACTCCATACCTAGACGCTTCGCAGCGGTTGCTAGTGCATCTAGATCCAGGATGTCGATCTCCATTTGAGCTACGTGTGACATTTCGTTTTACCTTTCTTCTTCTTGTATATACCCTTGGCTAGACCCCCTTTCGTACCCCCTACTTCGATGAAGCAATTGCCGCAGATCTGGGCTGTCACCGTCTTCGGGTACTTCTGACACCTTGGACAGAGATCGTGAGTGGGTGGACTGGGTGTTTTTAAGAACGTGTAGTGGAATGGTCGACTACGTTGAGTGAGATCCCATTTGACATAGACGACTCCAACATACTTTGAAAATCCGGTGACCGTGCCTAGTCGAGTCTCTTTACCCTCGCATAGCTTTGCGCGGATAGCCTTCTTCGATAATAGAACGCGGTCACCTTTTTTGAACTTCATCACTTCACCTTTGACAGGCCCGGAACAACGAAGCCTGCTTCCTCAGCCGTCTTCAGAGCAAGAGATCCTTTGACCTCACCTTCACGACGCGTGCGTTGGATCTCGAACGGTGTGAAGTCTACCCACTGACCTTTCTTCTCAGCCGTGTGGTAGACTGTACCATCTGGAGCCTGGAAGAATGATCCGAGACCTGAGGCGTCGATCACGTCCTGGCGAAGCTGGTTGAGCTCGGCGAGACGCGGCTTGATGT
>CALLKD010000069.1 GCA_938008595.1 uncultured bacterium
ACGTGCGAGAAATGCCAGGGGGAGGAGGTGTTTTTTGTTAATGGGGGGTGAGGGGCGGGTGTTCGGCCTGAGCCGCCGTTCGAGATGCATGCCGAATCAGTCAGCAATGTGCCGATTGCCTGCCGTTCTACCGCTCATGGTGCTCGATGTTCGCTTTCATCACCGGAGTAGGATAGCAACTACCCAAACAGACACTTTCCGAGAAGAAGAAAACGACACTACCTGTTGCCGGGAATGATGTGCACACGCCACCACTGAATCGCACCTCCCGCTGACCTGAAGACATGGATAGTCGAAAGGGATAATGCTAAAGTTCTATAAAGAGCCGATTTGCATACACTTTTACCCAGGGAGGGGTTATGGATTACTACGTAAAAAAGATCGTCTGCCTTGCAAACTCTAGGAAGCCGCCATCTGGACGCTGTATTGCTGGCAAGGTGGTTGATGAAGCCCTTTATGGGACTTGGCTGCGCCCAGTGAGCGCAAGACCAACCAAGGAAGTCTCGGAAGAAGAGCGGCGATACCAAACTGGATTGAAGGCAGAGATGTTGGATATCATTCAAGTGCCTTTACTCAGTCCAGCACCTTGTGGTCACCAATCCGAAAACGAGGTCTTGGCTCACAAATACTATTGGGCCAAGGCAGGAAGAGCCAGCTGGGATACAGTAACTTCATTGATTGACCCCTACGATCCGAATTTCTGGACGGAAGCGGAGCACACTCGGTACGGGATCAATGACAAGGTTGCTGCGGCTACCGCCGGTATAATTACGTCCTCCTTGAAGTTGATCCAACCGCAAGGGCTTCGCTTACACGTACTTGAAGAAGAAGGCTTCGAAGGGGCCCCTAATCGAAAGCGAGTTCGGGCAAAATTCACGTACAACAACGTTCAGTATGAGCTTTCCGTTACCGACCCGGTCATAGAGGATCAGTACCTTCAGAGAAATGTAGGCTACTATCCCATCGAAACTTCCGTTCTATGCATCAGTCTTGCTGAAGTTTGGAATGGATATGCATTCAGGCTAGTTGCTTCATTGATTACACCTGAGCGTTGCACAACTTACTAAAAAGTGCGTTAGTTACCGTACATTCTATTCAGCCGCGTAGCGGGTACTCGGATGCCTGAAAAATGCTCGAACGATGTCGGGAGTTTTCTGCAGCGAGCGCA
>CALLKD010000070.1 GCA_938008595.1 uncultured bacterium
GAGTTCGAACATCAACGGGCTTATAATATATGGAGCTTGGCTACCGGGGAAATAAATCGCGTACTCCCAATCGGAGCCTTCATTCGGGTAGGCCGTTACCTGTACGATCGTACCGACTTCCGGGTTAACTGTATCCCCGTTGTCGAGAATCCGCGGGATGTCTCGGTATATAACCCTAGCTAACTCCATCATCCCCCCTCCCGTAGCGGGGGCTTAGCCCCCGCTATTAGCATCGTTACCTGACGAACGTCAGCGCGCACAGTGTTGCGCTTAGCCGGACATACGCTTGCGACTGTGCGTACCACGGATGACGGCGTACGCAGTCCGCATTCATGCAGACGATGAACTCGCCGGGGCACCGCGCGAGCCATTCGATACGATTGCCGACGTTATCGGGCGTAAGGGTAGCGGCCAGGAGAGTGATGAATGCGAACGCGGTGCCGACGTTCGCGAGGTCACCTTCGCCCGGGATGGGCGCGTGCATCGGGTCTTTATCGACCACGGAGGGGTCCGGCATCGTCATCGCTTCGCGCAGGTACGTGACGAACTCGGCCCCGATCGCATGCCCGACCGTGCAGTGGATCGCCGCTTCGAGCGTCGGCAGGGATACGTCGGTGCCAAGCTCGTCGTGCGCTTGCAGGAGCCGGCTGACGGTCCCCCACGACCGCGGAGTGGCGTATGCGGACTCCCCCCGGTCACGGGCCTCGGCGAAGCTGTCGAGGTGAGACGGCCGGCGACGGGTGTAGGCGAGCACAGTGGGATGCGACCGGTGTGCAAGGGCCTGCAGCGGCAGCAGGCGCGTCGATTCGCCGGTGGAGATGTCGAGGTACGGGTCCACCGGAAGGAGCGTATGCGGGCGAACGGGGGCGTCCAGCGCCCACGATTCGAAGTCGGCGAAGCTGGCCCGGATCGGAACGTGGATCATGCGGTTGTCCAGCGCCATGTTCACCGCCGTGGCGCCGCTGCGATGAGCGGCGAGGTTGCCGGCGCAGATCAGCACGCTTCCCTCCGGCAACCGGTAATCGCCGATCCGGCGTTCCAGGATCAGCCGCTGCGCGGCCTTTTTCGTCGCAGTATCCGCCGCCGTGATCTCGTCGAGGAACACCACTGACGGCCGCGTCGGCAGCATCGCCGGCGGGGCGAACCGGGTCTGATGCGTATCGCGGTCGTACCACGGAAGGCCCGTCAGGTCCGTGCACTCGTGGTTCGGGAGATTGATAACGTACAGCGGCAGTTCGAGCGCACCGGCGATCATCTCGACGATGCTGGACTTACCGATGCCGGGGCTACCTTCGAGACAGACCACGGAGCGGCTGTGGGCCGCAAGCATCGCAATTTCCATAGCTTCGTTCAGGGTGTAGGACGGGGTGTTCATGGTGTCTCCTTGGTTAACCGAAAATACGAGCGAAGAGGAGGGCGAGGGGTATTGACTACCCCCAGTAGATAAGCCCGCAAACTACTACGATCGCAGCCCCTACACCATACGTTATGTTTCGCAGGATAGGAAGCATGTACTCAGCAACGTCGGATGTAGCAATACCGTCCTTAACCGCGTTATTCACGGCTACCTGCGCGTAAGCGAAGAGCAGAAACAGGATAAATAGTACCCCGAGTGTGAAAATAAGCATGTTACCTACCTCCCACAACTGTCAAGGATTATGGCGAAGAAGATTGGCATTGTAGCCCCCGATTAAATAGGCGCGTCGATACACCCGAAGGTGCGTAGCAGCATGTCCGCCATCAGGGCCTTCGACCGTTCCCAGTCGTTATACGCAGCGGCAAACCGCCCTCCGCGACTCGCGTCCATATCCAGACAAGGCTCTCCGTCGCGAGTAACGGAGGTATCCCGCCCGTTGATAACAGCAACCGACAACGTAGGCTCCACGTAGTCTAGGTACAACGTACCCCATGCGTTCATGACTGCCACCATCCAGTATCATACAAGGCTAAAGTGTCGATGTCTACTACATACGTGTCATCGCCGTCCGTGATAGTCACCCAGTCGTCTTGGTGCCGCACTACGCGGTACAAACCTTCGACACAGTACTGGCCCCCGGCGTGAGCCACCAGCGCGCCGCTGTGGATTACTGGCTTGCACTTACAACGGAGTACGCGGGCCTGTTCTGCCAGGCTTGAGTCTTGCGGGTCTACGATTTCCATTATTTCTCCGCGCGCATCGCAACAAGCGCGGCAGCATATGCGTTCCAGTAGGCGACCGCATCCCCTTTTCTCGCCTTGTAGAAGTCCTCGGGCGGAATGTACAGCGGACACCCATAATAACCGTCGTCCTCCTGTGGACCTATCGGCTGGTTGTTACTGCACATTACGGCGACAGTTACGTTCCCCCCTAACTCGCGCGTCCACAGGGCGGCGTCCGAACCGCACACTGGGCAGCGGGCGATGTATCGCTTCAACGGGTCGCGGACTTTCTCGTATGTATCGTAGCTCATTTCTCCTCCTCGTACCGAGTCAGTTCCTCTTCTCGGGCAATATCGGTGCTGCCGTTGCGCACGACGTGGTACTTATCCAATTGGTTATAGGGGAGCACTCCGGCGACGACGCGGAGTTGCCCCCGGTACAACACCATATCCCCCTGTTTGAACGTGGTCGGGGCATGCTCATTGAACCATGCGCGGAGTTCGCGGGCTTCGACTGCACGAGCGTCAGTAAGTACGCGGTACGCGATGATGTCCCCCGAACAGTTATCCGTGTCCCAGTCGAAGGCGACGGCTTTCTCGGAAATATGCTCCCCGTTTCGCAGGATAACTTCGACCTCCGTATCGAAAAGAACCGGGCGGTCTCCGCCGCGCCAACGAGTGAACTCCGGCGGGATAGTGGGGAGCCCTGCGCGAGCGTCGAGGACTTCATTGATCAGGGATGTGAGTTCTTCGCGGTTCATTGTGATGTTCCTCGGGCCTGAGACGTATTCGAGATGGTGTAACTCGACGAAACCCGTAACCGTCCCATCGGTGAAAAAAGGGATGTCAGTACCATCATCCCTCCATAACTTCACCTGCGTGCCTACGGGGAACCTTGGGGCGGCTTCAACTACACGGAACACGGTGTCTTTCGTATAACCTGCGGCTTCAAACGGAGTCATTTTTCGATCTCCTGCATCTGTTCGATCGTAATCATATTCCCCTTTACCCCCATTGACTCGCCATTGCTTCCGCTACGCCCAAGTATGTCAGGCTGCGGAGTTTAGCGCGGTCGGCGCTCGGGCCGAGCTTATTTTGCCCGCTTGGCGTTTGGTTAGCGTACCGCGCTTTGCGTATTATATCCGTAGGCTTGAGGAGGGGCAAGCCTTTCAGCCACAGACACGTCGCTTTACTTGCATCCTCGCCGAACCACCAAGGCTGGATAATCTGGTCCGGCTTACGAATGCGGGACGAGATACACCCGATAGGGTTCTCCAGTGCGATGCGGGGTATAGGCGCAGTGAGGAGAAGCCGAACGAACTCTAATGCTTCCTCCGTTAACGCCGCCCTACCCGGCACCCGAGGCCCGGAGCCGGCCAAGTATGTGCAAGGAGGGTGTGCGATCATCATGTCCCATCTGTCGTGCAGGATGTCGCGCACGTCCCCCTGATAGTGCAGGCCGGGGGAGTCCGT
>CALLKD010000071.1 GCA_938008595.1 uncultured bacterium
AGGTGACTGGAGTTCAGACGTGTGCTCTTCCGATCTACTGGAGCTGAAATAACTACATGCTTTGCACCAGCTACAATATGAGCATTTGCCTTCTCATATTCCGTAAAGAAACCGGTAGACTCAATAACCACATCAATAGCGAGGTCCTTCCAAGGAAGTGCTACAGGATCCTTCTCAGAGAAAAAGGATACGCTCTTGCCATTTATTATAAGTGCACCGTCCTTAGCCTCTACAGAGAACGGTGCTCTTCTATATACCGTGTCGTATTTGAGCAAATACGCCAAATTCTCAAGAGAGCCGAGGTCATTTACTGCCACAATTTCTATTTCAGGCCTATCAAAACTCTGTCGCACAAATGCTCGTCCAATGCGACCAAATCCATTAATAGCAATTCGTGTAGGCTTCATAGTAAATAACAATTATTAAGAGGAGTATACGAAGATTTTAACACGCACACTCTTCCTTACGTGCTACTAATGCACGTATTTACGCTCCAGCCGGTGCTGAGACAATAACCGCTCGGGATACATTTGCCTCATTCCCTGCTGCATCAGTAGCGCTATAGGTAATGGTGTAAATTCCCGGTACGGCAGTATCAACACTTCCAGAAGTGACTATTTTGCTAGTTATGTCGCCATCCACAGCATCATTTGCAGTCGCTCCAGGGTCAGTCCATGTATCGCCAACGGTAAGGGTTGGGGTTGCTGATCCAACCAACACAACTGTTGGTGGTGTGGTGTCCTCAGCTACAGGTGGTGGATTTGAGCCTGTATCTGGGGTTGGATTTGGCGGAAGCACTACCGCAGTACTTACTGCAGCTGCCTGTGAGCTCTCATCTGTACCTACAAAGAAGTAATCAAATGTAGTGGTTGCGGTCTGAGGCTGACTGAAAGCGATGGTGAACATGCCTGATTTCTTCTCAGACACGTACCAAGACCCCTCTGCTGGTGACGTTAATGTGACGAAAACCTTAGACGTGTCGGATACTAGGCTGTTATGGATGGTTACGGTGCTCTGACTAGGAGCAACTTCAGACGATCCTGCGACACGCTCTCCGCTTGGGCTTGCAGTGGCAACAACCTGGTTAAATGCAATGGTGTTAAATCGTGCGATGCCGCTTTCAATGAGGATTCCAAGAGATGCGAGGGCAGACTTTATGGTTTCAACGGCAAGTGAGGCCGTTCCAATGCTTGAAGTACTGCTTGCCGTGCTGCTACCGGCCTCCAGAGCGGCTACACGGGCATCGAGAGCATCAATTCTTGTAGTTAGTAGATCTACCCGTTGTGCTATTTTCTGACTCTGTATGTAGCTCACCATGGCAAGACGGCCAACATCTACACCGCCACCTGCCGTTAGTGCTTCTGCTGGAAGAGTAGTTGAGGTTGATGCAAGTAAGTCAGCAAAAGAGTTCTCTGTTGTTATAAACGCTCCTCCCCACACGTCCCCGCCCACAGTAAGGCTAGCGGCATGTGCTCCTCCGGTAAGTGCGAGTGTGTCTGCAGATATGGTTGAGACACTAAGTGAAGCGGGGATAATAGGTCCCAGTGCTGAGGTTTGTTCAACTGTTGCAAGTCGTGCTGCAAAGTCTGTTGAGGAGAGTGAAAGTGTATTGGTCTTACCTGCAAGCTCAATGATGGCATTAACACTCGCTGCGATAATCGGGCGATCTTGGAGGGTGAGATATCCACGAGAATCAACACCAACTGCCTCAGGAATAGCAGATTGTACATTTTGCGCTGAAAATCCAGCATACTGCGTAGTCTGATCTAGCTGTGAAGTTGTGTTCCAGTGATAGAGGATCGGTGAAAGCTTTTCAATATCCGCAAGTCCTCGCGTATAGCCACCGTTTATATCCTTAAGTCGTTCATCTGAAGAAACACTCAAGTTACCACTTGCATCGGTTTGCAGTGTTCCACTACCGAAGGTTGAGAAGCGTACAGATCCTGTCGTATGTAGCTGCGCAGTTGGTGAAGAGGTACCGATACCGACGTTACCTCCCATGAACTGTGCTGCGTAGTTATTTGTTGCTCCAGTGTTTGCATTAATGGTAAGACCGTATGAATTAGTCTTGGTACCAGTGAGGGCAGTACTTGGAACATAAATGTTGTGGATGTTTGTGGTTGTGGCATTTGCACCTGACCCTGTTGAGAGATCCACCGCAAACGCAGCCTGATCTGTAAGTGTGCTCGCGCCAACAAACGAGTGATCAGATCCAGTGATGCGGAAGTCACGCTGGAGAGTTAGAGCACCCGTTGCATGTTGGCGTGTTGCACTAGTAAGAATAAAGGCAGGAGCTTCTGTTGAAGCAGTGAGATTGGTGTCAGACGCTACCGTGAAGGAGAAGCGTGTAGTGGCCGCATTAGTGCTACCCGCCACTGAGAACGCATGGTTGTAGGTACCAATTTGGTAGCGAGTAGAGCCTCCTGACTGGAACGTAACGCCTGCAGTACTTGATGTGTTACTTGGGTTTCCTCCTAGAACAAGCTGTCCGTTTCCTTTTGTTCTAATAGTGAGCAGACCGTTACTACCAGGATCGGTAGCGGCAACTACCGTAGCTGCTCCCGTTGCCGCACCAGTTATCGAGATACCGGACGCAACTGATGCAGTGTTTGCAGCAACCGTAAGTACTGGATTAGTTGCTCCGTTTGCGCCTACCGTGAGTGCGGTAGCGGCATTTGAAGTGACGGTGGTAATACCGCCAAGTGTTGCCGTGCCCAGGGTGGTGAAGTTACCAACTGAGACGTCTCCTGAAAAGTATCCGTTACCAGCAACTGAGAGTGGTGAACCCGGTGTTGACGTTCCAATACCAAGGTTAGTACCGTCAAAGGTAAGGCCGGTGCCTGAGGTGACGCTGGTACCGTTAAAGTACGTAACACCATTAGTTGTTTGTGAAATAGCATTAGTACCGCCACGTGCTATGGCGAGTGTTCCTGTGGTGTCTGCAAGGGCGATACCGAGGGATGAGGTTGCGGTGAGTGTGTAGCCTGAGCCGTTACCTACGAGTAGTTGGCCAAACGACGGCACACTGGTAAGTCCAGTACCGCCATAGCGAACACCTACCGATGAGGTTGCTGAGACTACACCGCCATTTGCTTGGAGTGGTCCGTTAAGTGAATCAATGGTAAGACCAAGGACTGAAGCGGTACCAGTTGCTGTTAGGTTTGCGAGCGAAAGATTTCCTGAGAAGAGAGCGTCGCCCTGAAGGGACAAGAGTGCGCTTGGGGACGAGGTGCCGATACCGACGTTACCGCCAAGGAAGAGTGCTGCGTAGTTATTGGTAGCGCCGGTTGGTGCATTAATGGTTGCGCCAATTGCAGTACCAACTGTTCCCCCACCGCTATTTACGGTTGATGAATTCACAACAAGTCCGTTCGCAGTTGTAACGGTTGCATTCGTTCCTGCAATTGGAACGCCAAAGAAGAGCGTAGAGAGGTTGGTGATTGTACTTGCTGCTGCAAAAGAATGTGTAGATGCAATGATGCGGAAATCACGTTGCTGTGTGATGTCTCCTGTTGCATGCTGACGAATCTGCCCTAGGTCAAATTGCACACCTGGAGCTTCTGTTGCAGCAGTAAGAGACGTGTCCGCTGCCCCAGTAAATCCAAAGCGTGCCGTTGCTGCGGTGCTAAGTGTCGTAAGGGTAAAGTTAACGTTTGTTGAGTTTATCGTATGTCGCACGCTACCTGCATATAGAAGCCTGAGTGAGCTCGCTGATGCAAGGTTAATACTGCTTGTAAGAGAGGTTGAGTTTCCGATGGTGAATGCTGCGGCGCCCGTGGTGCCAAGACCAATACCGCCAGTTCCCTTTCCATTTAGTGTAAGAAGTTCATTTGTTCCTCCAAGAGCGGTGATCGTAACGCCGTTTCCTGTTGCCGCACTCTTAATCGCAACTCCCGTAATACTTGATGCCGTTGACGCATCTACCTGGAGCGCAGGGTTAGTTGCACCAGTTGGTCCAACGGTGAGTGCATTAGCTGATGATGAAGTAATCGTGGTGGCGCCCCCAATAGAAGCAGTACCGGTGGCAGTTAGGTTTGCAAGTGTAACGTCTCCCGAGAAAAGCCCATTCCCTTGTACTGAGAGTTTTGTTGAAGGAGTGGTAGTGCCAACACCGAAGTTAGTACCGTCAAAGGTGAGGCCAGTACCTGAGGTAATGCTGGTGCCATTGAAGTATGTAACTCCGTTTGTGGTTTGTGAGGTGGTGTTGGTACCTCCTCCAAGAATACTGAGGGTTCCCGTTAGTGAAGGCGTAAAGGTGAGCGTGTTAGCAGATCCAGTAACGGTAAGTGCTGACGTGAGGCCGTTTGCTGTTGAGGTTGTTGTGGCAATAGTAATGGCAGGACCACTCTGAAGCTGGCCTGCAGGACCAAATGAAGTTATTGCTGATGTAAGGTATGAAACATTTGACGCTGATGTGACAAGTCCCTTTGCATTCACGGTTACGTTATTAAAGGTACCAACATTTCCATTAACGGTAGCGAGTGTAAGAGCGGCTGAGCCTGGACCTGCAGCGGTAGCGTCTCCCGTAAGAGCGGTTATGTAATTTCCAGGAAGCTGGTAGTCTGTGCCCGCCACTGCAGTAAGGAGTGCACCTGTTCCGTTCCCCTTAAGAAGCCCGCTGAGTGTAGTAGAGCCTGTACCTCCGTTTGGAACACCGAGGGTTCCTCCTAGTGTGAGTACTCCAGATGCGTTTATTGGGCCTCCGGTAAATGTAAGACCGGTAGTACCTCCCGAAGCATCAACGCTCACCACCGAACCAGTTCCATTACCAAATCCAAGTGATGATGTTGAAACATAGGTATACCCGCCAAGGCCGTTACCAAGAAGAAGCTGCCCGTAGGTAGGAGCTGCAGTGAGCCCGGTACCTCCATAGGTCACACCAATTGAAGTAGTTGCCGTAACCACACCACCATTTGCTTGAAGTGGTCCGTCATATGCGTTCAGTGAGAATGAATTCGTAGAAATTGTAGCGCCAGAAATCGTTCCTCCCGTAATTGTTGAGTTGGTTACCGTTCCATTGCTAATGCTAGAGGCTGAAGAAGCGCTTCCTCCTGAAGAGCCTGTGGCATGGGTGTCGCTGTATGTGGTAAATCTTGCTGAAGCAATACTTTGATTTACATAGTTTCGTAGTTGTGCGAGCTGATTCTCAACATATATAGAAGACACTCCTGCACTGGTATAGGTGTTGGTAATTGGTCCGTAATAGTTCCTGATATTCTCTGATCCATTTAGGTCTCGTGTAACGGTAGGTGCTGGAGTCTCAATCTGTGCTGGTATTGGCTTATCCAGTGGCAATACTGCGAGTCCATCGTGTTTCGCTTCAGGTGCACTAAAGAGCGTTAGGCGTATGGTGCTGAAGAATGAACTTACGGTAGATGCGGCCCCAGAGAATGTACTAATAAAAGGGGTGTACAAAGAAGCGCTCAAATCAGTAGCTTTAACCTCACTAACGCCGGTGCTGGCGGAAGCTGCTAGCTGTGTATCTGTTGGTGCCGGTACCACTTCCTGTAGGTTCCTTGAGGTGGCAATAACCGCACGCGCGCTCGGGTCTAGCGCCAGTCGCTCAATACCGTCTCCAAGTGCAAATTCTATGTCAGACGCTAGGTTGGCAATTACAAAGGATCCATTTATAAATTGCGCGATTCCCTGCACATACGTATCAGTAATCATTGCTACGCTAGTAGTAAATGCACCAAGGCCGTTCGCACCTAGATTGCCTGCACCATTAACTAACAGGACATATCGCATGAATGCCGTGTCAGCACTACTAATGATTGCATTACCGAGTCTTATATATGACGAAGCGATTAACTCTCTATATGAAAGAGGTGTCTCTTCCTTCGTATCAAACGACACTGCAGAAGCAGAGAGTGCCATCTTTCTGTACACGCCTACAGACTGCGTTCCTGAAGGGACAGAAATAGAAAGTGGGACGAAAGAGTCAAACACGTTGGTTTGTATTTGTGCAACTTCGTTCAACTCACCTCCAATTGCAGCAACTTCGAGTGGTGATGTCTTACGAAGTGCAGGAGGAGTATCCTTGGCGTTTAATACTGCAAAAGCATTCTCATTTGAAAGCGCACTAATGCGTGACACGGCAGCCTCTTGAACTGTAGGGACAATGTCCAGGGTGGAAGCGTATGAAGTGGCCGTAACAAAAAGCATCGTCACCATTAACGCCATTCTCTTGCTATAGAGCATTGGAATTCCTTGGTTTATCGGACGAGCGATATACGGACTCAGCACTGAGCCAGTTGATCCTACTGCTGCAGTACCCGAGCTACTCTTTTTGATTTGTGCCAATTTGTAATCCTCTTCTCTCTTTTTTGAAAGCTTTTTTGCTGCAGCTTCTTTCAAATTCTTTTGATCTCGTATGAATTTCTCTAGTGATTTTTCATCAATAAGCCACACTCTACCAACTTGCGTTGCTGCAATTCTCTTTGATTTACATAGGCGTCCTAGATAATCAGAATTGTAGCCAGAACGTGCTGACGCGATTTGGGTCGAGATAAGTTTTGTTTCAAAATTCTTTTTCATGTCGCGTAGCCGAATTAACTAAATTCTAAAGCCTTAAACGACAGTCAAGAGTTCATTTTGTGGATAGCAAATTACTTTTTTTAAGAAGTTCCTTTTTCCCAAAGATGTCGATCTAAATACGAAAAGGACCCGTAAGGGGTCCTTTTGTTTCGTTCTCAGGATTTGGCGCTTTCGTGAACAATACCTTCCTATTCAACGTTGGATTGGAGTACCTCACTTGGCTCGTTTAGCACTGCCGAGACAAGATATGACTTATTTACTTATTCAATTCACTTTTACCCTCTAGGAAATTTATTACCGAATTCCCTTGGAGGACGGATGAAGAGATGTATTTCTCAGCTAGTCCGCTGCCGATTGCAGATATTGCAAGCGCAATAATGGCAGCAGATAATAGAACTGCACGCAGCACGATGCTTGAGGAGCGGGAACGCTTGGTCTTTCTTGTAACTGGGTACGATGTGAACGTACCAAAGTCTTCCTCTTCGACTGTTTCTGGAACCTTGTGAATAGGAATAATATCTTCAATAGATTCAGGCGTTTTAGCCTCCACAGGAGCCTGTACCGGGTTCAAAACATCAAATGCAGGCCTTGCTGGCGTGTTTTCATAACGTATCTGGCTCAAAGATGCAGTATCGTGACTCTCATAAACAGGATTCACCGGTACTGAGAAGTCATTCTGTTCAAGATCCTCGTATCTTTCTTCGATCACCTCTGGACTCTCGATCAAAGTTCCCTGCTTCTTCAAAAACCACTCCTGCCACGCACTTTGCATATCTCCTACAGAAGACTTCTCATCTCGTGATTCCGAGACGGGATACTCAGCATTTGCAACATTCTTTATGACAACAGGAATGTTAGAAACTTCTTCTCTCGTGTAAACAGGAGTCTGTGCTACAGATGGAGCTACTGGAGTTTCAGACTGGGATATAACTTTTGTTTCCTTAGATTCGGCAGCTTCATCTTTAGATTCCTTACCAAAACGATGCTCCATGATTGAGCTCTCAAGTGCATACCAACTTCTACCAACCATCGTTGCCTCAACATACCCTTCTCTACAAAGCTGGCCAACATAATCTTTTGCGTAACCAGTAATTTCAGCTGCACGCTTTGACGAGATATATTTTTTTCCTGCGATTGTTAATTCATTCATATATAGATTATAAGCTTTCTCGGCTTGTTTAGAATAGCTTTTCAACAGTGGTATCTGTGCATAGAAAAACACTCCATTGGAGTGTTTTTCTATGCACGTTTTTAAATATGCAGATCAATCGGGTGTAGGTTGCTACTAGGCCCTGCGCAGTTTTCGTTACCTATCTTACCTACCTGGTTATAGTCATATTAATTATGACTACTACTTTTTACCTACTTTATAGAGCGCTTCCAAGCGATAGTTCTTCTGCTAGAAGATCCTGAAGTACCTTGGGATTTCCTGTGCCACCGGTTGCTTTCATAATCTGTCCGAATAGGAAGGTTTTGTTTGCAACCTTACCAGCGTGGAATTCTTTTACGACATCAGCATTTGAAAGTAGTACTTCTTTAATTGCGGGTCGTAGAACTTCAACATCAGAGACCTGCAATAGATTTTTTTCTTTTGCTAGGACATGCGCTTCTCCTCCTTCGGTATATAGAAGAGCAAGAAGATCCTTTGCGCCACGTGAAGAGAGTTCATTTGAATCCACCATCGTGATTAGGGCTGCAAATGACTCTGGTGTAATTTTTCCAAAACTCTCATCTTCTGACTTCGCAACAATTCCACTTAGATCTGAAACAAAGTAATTTGTAGCGAGAGTTACCTTTGAAGCTTCCCCACCAATATTCTTAAGTACGGCATCAAAGAACGCTGCTCGGGCAGGTTCATTTCGAATAGAAAGGATATCTTCCTCCTTCAAGCCGAGCACTCGGTACCGCGCACTTTGCTCCCACGGGAGTTCTGGTAGGGACTTGGCAAGGGTCTCATCAGTCCACTCAGGAACTTCTGAGCGCTTAATTTTAGGGAGGTCAGGCTCTGGGAAGTAGCGGTAGTCTGCGCTTCCCTCCTTGAGTCGTTGGCTAAACGTGACCTGTTTATTCTCATCCCAACCACGAGTCTCTTGCAGTATGGCTCCTCCTTCATCAAGCACTTTTGTTTGGCGCTCTATCTCATATGCAATAGCACGCTCAACAGCACGGAACGAGTTAATGTTTTTAACTTCAACTTTTGTACCAAAGGTATCTGTTTTAGAAACTGAAATATTTACCTCAATACGCATTTCTCCCTTTTCAAGATTTGCATGAGATGCACCGAGTGTTCGAAGTAGTAACTGCAGTTCACGTGCAAAATCACCCGCTGTCTTTGCGTCATGGATCTCAGGCTCTGTTACAAGCTCCATGAGTGGCACACCTGCTCGATTAAAATCTACAAGACTAGTCCCTGCACCTTCATGTGAAGAGCGCGCCGTATCCTCCTCCAAGTGAATGCGTGTTATGGGAACGTTAAGAATTGACCCTCCCTTTCCAACGAGTGGGTACTCATACTGACTGATCTGATATCCCTTGGCCATATCTGGGTAGAAGTACGACTTGCGATCAAACTCAGTGTAGTCAGCGAGAGGAGCACCAATAGCTGTTCCAACACGGAGCACATGCTCAACGGCCTTCTTGTTTATCGTTGGAAGTGTTCCTGGATGCGCAAGACACACGGGACAAATGTGTGTGTTCGGCTCTGTCCCCTCAGGGGCATTTTTGCAGGCGCAGAACATCTTTGTCTCGGTGGCGAGCTCTGCGTGAATCTCAAGTCCAATAGTCGGTCGGTAGCTCATCTCTCTAGATTAGGCTGTTACGTCCATTTAGTCGAGGGTAGATTCACGAACCCCAAGCTCCTTCAAACGAGCAGCGAGGGCCTCTGAAAACGACTTGAGTAGGTCTTCATCAATGATCGAGAGTTCGTGCACCTGGGCACCTGAAGCCTCTGTAAGCTCTGCTACTTTACGAGCTCGAGCCTCATCATCAAGCACATCAACCTTTGAGAGCACGACAAATTCAGGTTTTGAAAGTATGTCCTTGCCATATGATTCTAGTTCACGGCGAATAGCCTTGTACGCTTTTGCAACATCCTCTTCCTCAGCCGAGACGAGATGAACAATCAAGCCAGTACGCTCTATATGGCGCAAGAACCGTGAGCCGAGACCTCGCCCACTTGAAGCTCCTTCAATAAGTCCTGGGATATCCGCGAGAACATATCCATAAAAATCACCGAGGTGGGGGTCGAGTGTGGTGAAGGCATATGCACCCACTTTTGAGCGAGCTCGGGTGAGCGAGTTAAGAACTGAAGACTTTCCAGCATTTGGGAATCCAACAAGCCCCGCATCTGCAATGAGCTTGAGTGTAATTTGAATATCGCCTGTTTGTCCTGCCTTCCCCGGTGTAGATTGTTCAGGGTTCTGGTTTACCGCCCCCTTAAAGTGAGGGTTGCCGTATCCTCCATTACCTCCCTTAAAAATGACCACTCGCTGCCCTTCTTCGAGGATTTCAAACACCTCCTTTGTTGTGGCGTTCTTGGCAACAGTACCGACAGGTACACGAAGAATCACCGGGAGCCCATCTGCCCCGTGTTTGTTGTTGTTCTCCCCTGGCCAGCCATTTTCGGCACGGAACTTCTTTACGTGGCGGAATGAGGCAAGTGCCCCAAGATCACGGACCCCTTCAAGAATAACGTCACCCCCACGACCTCCGTCGCCTCCAGCAGGACCGGCCTTCTCCTTACCCTTGGTATGTAGCCAGCGCACAACGCCGTCACCACCGCGTCCTGCAGCCGCTTGGCCGGCTGGACGCTGCCGTCTTCGCCCAGATCGTTGACCAGCACGGCAAAGGCCAGCGGCGGCCGCAGCGGCTGCGACCCCGGCGCCGGCGCCCCCG
>CALLKD010000072.1 GCA_938008595.1 uncultured bacterium
GTTGAATTGGGGAGAGGAGGTAGTTCTGGGCAAACCAGATGGTATCCATCGTCGTGTTTCTTGAAATGTAGTGCTCCTTAAAGCATTTTTCTCAGTCAAAAAAAACTTCTATAATAAATTTTCGGATATACACAATAGCCTTAAATTATTTTTCCTTGTCTCCCTAAAAAATCTTTGGACATACGCAATAGCTGTCGGTCATTAGAATGGGGGGCTCGGTCATTACTTTTACCCTCTCGGTCATTACGGTCATTGGATTTGCACAGAAATTAGTTTTCTTGCAAATTGTATCATTACAAAAACGTCGATAGAAAATCAAAGTGGTGAAATTCGCTCTATGATTCCATCTGTTCCTCCTGTTTAGTGCTTGAGTTCACGGTACGTGTGCCTCCAAGTATTTCAAAAACTGGTAGTGTTAAAATCAAGTTGATTTAGGTAAATTAGAGTTTTCTCATCCATCCCAAATCTATGATTACCGAACCACGTCACTGCCATTGCTGCCAGAGCTTCAATATCGTCCGTAATGGGCGTACAACACAAGGCAAACAACGCTATAAGTGTAAGAGCTTGTTTGAAAAGTCGGAAAGTAGGTAAAAAAAGCGGGCAAAGCCCGAAGTTTGTGGTCTATGAGTACCAAATCATATCCCTCAGACCTGAGCCAAGCCCAGTGGAATATACTGGAAGCATTACTACCAAACAAATCTTCCACTGGCAGACCGCGTGAACACACGCTGTATGATATTGTCACGGCAATACTGTACATTCTTTATGAAGGATGTCGCTGGCGTTCGCTGCCGAAGGAGTATCCGCCGTGGCAGACCGTGTACTATTGGTTTCGCCTCTGGCGCAAAGATGGAACACTTGAGCATATTCGACAGGTACTTGTTAACCGAGTCCGTGAACAATCGGTTCGCAGTGCTGAAGCAAGCGCCGGTATCATTGATACCCAAACGGTTAAAACAGCCGCCTATGCTCATCGCGATAGCGGATATGATAGCGCAAAAAAAATCAAAGGACGCAAACGCAGTATCGTTACCGATACCCAAGGGCTCCTGCTTGCGGTGGTCATCACCTCCGCTTCAAGCACCGAAAACGCTTGCGGGTTCTTGGTGCTTCGCCGCTTGCACCAGTGCTATGACTCGGTACGAACCGTTTGGTGCGATGCAGGATTCAAAGTTACCTTGATTGCTCTAGCACTGTCGTTGTGGCAGATAACCTTGGAGGTCATTCCTCGTCCCACCAAAAAAGGTTTCACACCTCTGAAACGACGGTGGGTTGTTGAGAGAACCTTCGCTTGGCTTTCCTCCGCGCGCCGTTTAGCAAAAGACTATGAACGCTTACCTGAGTCTCATCAAGCATTTGTCGAGATGGCTATGATTCGACTTTTGCTCAGGAGATTGGCGAAAAAATGACTTTCCAAACAGTCTCTAAGG
>CALLKD010000073.1 GCA_938008595.1 uncultured bacterium
TGACCCACTGAGGCTCATCACCACCCATTTGAATTCGAATAGACCAATAGGGTGATGAATGCTGTGTACTTCCTTGACTCATCAGCCAAGGGAAACTGGTGGTATCCTTCCGTCATGTCGAACTTAGCGAATATCTGGGGTCTTCTCGCCCCTATCTTCTGTAGCATGCTAGCTATGTTAGGCAATGGCCAACCAGCTTTCTTACTACATTGGTTTAAGTTGCGAAAGTCGATTGTAAATCGCCATTTCCCGTTCGGTTTAGGGACCAAATGAACCTGAGAATAATACGGCTGTTGAGAGGGCCTTATAATCCCAAACTCCAACATCTTCTCGACTTGCCGTTTTATCTCGGCTTCTTTGACGGTGGTCTGCAACCTAAATGGCAGATGGTTGGCAGGCCTCTCCCATTTCTCATGGTCGACTGTCAAAGTCATTGGCGCAACCCGCGAGGGCTCGGTGTCGATGGTGCGACTAAACACCGAAGCGAACTCGCGAAACAGAGTATTACAGTTCTCCTTAAAAGCAGCTGATCCGTACACTTTTGTAGGATAGTTGCTAGTATTACCCTCTGCAATATCCAACTCCCACGATAAGGCTGGCTCCCTAAAGCCCAACCCTCCCGTTATATCCTCATCATTATGAGGTATCGCAGGATTGGATAGCATTTCTCTGCTCATTCGGACTGCCATAGCCGCTAGGTTTGGTATAGGAGTGTTTCTCACGTGACTAGCACGTGGTGTGAGGTGATCAGTCCCCACTCCCCCCGGCAAACTATGTCCATCGCTGAAAAAGCGGGTCGGTAACATGCGAAGAATGTTATACTGTTTGAGTGTGTGTCTGCCGATGATGAGCTCGTATTGAGCGTGGTGCCAAACTGTAAGAAATCTAATTCTTAGGGGAACAGTTTGTTTAAATTTACACACTTCATCATCAAATGTCATATGTGCAAGACAAGAACTACGACAGTCCATGCACATAACATTCAATGGAGAACACACACTACAAAATTCTGCGCTCTTAATTAGCGCTCCATGTCCCGTATCTTCAATCCAGCGCCGCACCCTTGGGCTAGCGAAGTTAAACTGTGAAGAGCCCGTATCGAGCAGACAAGGAAATGAGTTAGTCGAGTCACCAATACATATATCAGCCACTAACACACTAGAATTATCATTATCACATTCATCTTCGCTCCCTGAATTGTCTTGCAGGGAGCTTAAATGTGCATGCAGTTGCAATAAGGCAGTACCTGATTGTCAGATCGGAA
>CALLKD010000074.1 GCA_938008595.1 uncultured bacterium
CCATACGTTTATGCGCGAGCACTTTGCGTCTCTGGCTTAAGAGCGAGGAATTCTTCTAATTCCTTCAATGAATAGCTAATAGCTTTCCGCTTGCCAATGAGTTCGGAAAGCCATACATTGGGGTCACACATCAAAAAGTGCTCGAAGAAACACACTCACAGATCAATTGGTGGATCTTTGAAACTTCCACCCACGTTCTTAGTTATATACAGTATGAAATGGAACCCCTATATCAATGGACTTGCTGCCTCTGCATATGTTTGGTGTGTTGCCCTACTTATTTCCCATATAGCATCGCTACACCATGACACCCCTGACACGGTGGTTGGAAGTGTTTCAGCACTATCACTCGTGGTTTTCTCTGCCTCAGTAATGGCATTTCTCTTCTTCTATCGTCCAGTACAGTTGCTTATAGAAAACAAGAAGAAGGAAGCACTTCGCTTCTTTGCTGCCACCCTCTTCACCTTTGGGCTACTTACCACATTCGCGCTATTTTTTGTTATCTAACGTGCACGCCATTCCTTGTCTTGCCGTACAAGATGCGCCCTGTCTGCAGGATCTGCCAAGAGTGCCTCTACCACCTTCTCAGTGCGGACTGACTGAGAACCTTTAATCAAAACCACATCCTTCCATGTGAGTATGCCAAGGAGATAGTCAGCTGTCTCTTTAGGAGTACTAAACGACTGCACCATATCCTCCTGCATACCTGCGGCCTTTGCACTTGCGGCAATGGTACGTGCTCGTACGCCAACAGTGACAAGAAGATCTACCTTCTTAGCTGCTAGTACACCGATCTTCTCGTGCTCCTCGTGAGAATAGCGACCAAGTTCAAGCATGTCACCAAGTACGGCAATGGTACGTGCCTTGGAAATAGACTTAGCAAGGAGTGTGAGTGACTGTATTCCCTCTTCTACTGCAGCAGGAGATGCGTTGTATGAATCATCAATGAGAACAGACTTGTTAATCCCACCAAGTATTCTTCCACGACCAGGAGGTGGCATATATGACTGCGCACCCTTCATACAGGTTTCTATATCCATACCAAGTGCAAGACCCGTAAGTACTGCAGCAGCAGGGGCAAGGAGTTGTGGGCGGCCAAGGGCACCGCGCACGATGAGAGGATATGACTTTCCGTCTACCAAAAGCACACAGGACATACCTACCGGTACTCCGTCCTCACAATGGAGCTTCTCTTCAGTTATGCGCACTCGTGCATCCGCATGTGCACCAAACATACTCACCTGTGCTGAAAGTGGTGCAGCAAGTGCTCTGGCATACGTATCGTCACTTGAAATAATGAGTGGTGTTTCAGGTGCTAGTGCATACGCAGGAGCAAACTCTTCTTCACGTACTGCTGCAGGCCCTGCATATGCCTCTACGTGTACGGGAAGTGCTGGTAGCTGCGTTACCACCACCACATCAGGAGTTGCAATCTTCAGTATGCGGGCAAGGTCTCCTGGCCTGTCAGCACCCACTTCAAGCACGAGTACTTTGGGATAGTGGTTAGCGAGTAACAGTAGTTTCCACCCTTCAAAGAAGGTGCGGATCCAGTACATAGGGTGTGCCCACGGGTTCTTTGCACCAAGTATGGTGAGTGGTACTCCAAACTCACTGTTATAGCTTTTCTCACTCGCACGCATATAAAATTGCTCACGTACTACGGCTGCAATAGCATCCTTGGTTGAGGTCTTTCCCACACTTCCCGTAATCATAATCACCACAGGCTGATAGCGACGCAGTACGGCACGAGCCATTAGTGCGAGCTTCATTGCGAATATGGTGCGTATGAGTTTTTTCATAGTGTGTTAGTTACGGGTGCCCTATCAGGGGGTATGTCGTAATAGTTTATGAGAAAGTGTGTGAGATCAATAAACGGTGTCGTTAGTGTCTCTGAGGCGTATTGTACTCCCTTTGGTTCTCGCGTGTATAGCAAGATAATGAACTTAGGATCATATGCCGGGAAGTACCCAAAGAATGAGTGGAAGTACAAACTCTCGTAGTAGTTACCATCACTACCGGCAATTTGTGCAGTACCTGTTTTAGCAGCAACACTCATCTCAGGAATCTTCACCTTCCCTCCTCCGAGCTTGGTATCTACCACCTTCACAAGCATCTCGGTTACTTCCCGGGTAGCCTTTGGTGAATACACTGACTGTGGCTGACCCCAGGCAAGACTCTTGGTAATACCTGAGGAAAGACGAATGCTGGTAGCGAGGTGTGGCGTCATTACATCCCCGCCATTAGCAAGTGCACCGAGGGCCCGAATGGTTTCAACCGGAGTGGTTGCTATTCCCTGCCCGAACGATGCGGTTGCAAAGTACACATCACGATTCTGATTTAGGTTACGAATATCACCAGGAATTTCACTTGGAAGATCGATACCAGTCTCGGTACCAAGCCCTAGCTTTGTGTAGTAGTCACGGAAGCGAGTGTGGCCAAGCTGTGACGCCACATAGGAAGCACCCACGTTAAGTGATTGTGAGAGTACTTCCTGCATAGGTACTACCCCACGCGCCTTCTTGTCATAGTTACAGATCTTCTTCTTGTCTATCGTGATACAGCCCGTATCGTTATAGGTAGTACTTGGGGTAACAACTCCCGCATCAAGTCCTCCTGCCATGGTGAGAGCTTTAAAGATTGAACCAAACTCATAGCGACGCTCTACAAGGTGATTACCAAAGTAGTTACTGTTCTCATTTCTAAAATTATTTGGGTCAAAGGTTGGATACGTATCAAGGGCAATGATTTCCCCTGTCTTAGGGTTCATGATGATACCGCCTGTCTCCGTACTTCTATACTGATCATTTACACTTTTAAGTATCTGGTCGAGCTTTTGTTGTGCCACTGGTTCTATTGAGGTAATCACATCACCCTCCCGAGCACTTCGCGCATCAACCACCACACCATCAAGATTGGCAAAGAGCTGTGCAAAGAAGTTACCAAAGAGTCCTTGGCTGCTTTCTTGTAACGTATCGTCATACCGACGTTCAAGACCAAAGCGTCCTGCTATGGTGTTGTCGTTATCAAAGCCAATAAGTCCAATTGATTGGGCAGCACCTATTCCTGCGGGGTATGAGCGCCACCGTTCACGCTCTACATGTACTCCAGGGATATTGAGAGCATCAAGGGCACGACCATCTGCTTCTGACACTTGGTGCGCTACTACTTCATACGGGTCTGTCTTCTTTGCTGCTGATGCATAGAAGGCATCCCTATCAACCGTTGGTACGAATGTAGTAATGGCAGCATATGCAGCATTCGGGTCAGTTAGCTGCATGGGATTAATTGAAACAAGAAATCCTGTTGTTATGGTGGCAGCTGAAATGAGTGTGCCGTCCTTGCGGGTAAAGAAAATAGAGCCACGACTAAAGAGTTGTTGGCTCGAGTTAAGGTATTGGTGCTCTGCAAAGAGTGCGTACTCTTCTCCCTTCATTATCTGGAGGTAATAGAGCTTTGCAACAAGTACAAGGACTACAACAAGAATCCCGAGGGCGATTATGCGAAGTTTGATTCGAAACGCCCTACGCATATTATCGAGAAGCGAGAGAGAGGCTTGGTGCTGCCGCTGCTGCTACAAACTCTACGCGGCTAGGCTTTACGAATCCAAGTGTGCGAGGATCAGTTGCATCAAGCATTGCTACTGAGTCGTAGTAGGAAGATTCAAGTGCTGCAATCTCAGTCTGTGTGCTCTGCATAGTGTCTGCAAGCTTTGTCTGTAGTGCTGCAAAGAATATTGTAGCTACTACCAGTCCTATGTACGCCGCACATAGCGCGATAGCGGCAGCGCCCAGTGTGGTGTTGAGTTTAAGCGACGTAGTCATAGGTAGGTGATGAGTGAGTAAGGGTTCGTTCTCGCACGGGAGCGTCTGCACGGATGTTGTGTATGGGAATGTCTACCTTCCCTACGGTTGTAAGACGCTCAAACACTCTGAGCTTTGCACTTCGTGCCCGTGGGTTACGGGCAAGCTCAGCAGCACTTGGCACAATTGGCTTACGCGTTACTACATGCCCGCGGCCTTCATATGCCGCGTCACGAAGCATGTTCTTTACAATGCGGTCTTCACTACTATGGAACGTAATGACGGCTATGCGTCCTCCCTCTTTAAGTGCTTGTAGGGCTGCTGAAAGTCCATCACGGAGCGCACCAAATTCATCATTCACCGCAATACGCAGTGCTTGGAATGTCTTAGTAGCAGGATGCAGTTTACGGTGGTGATACCAAGACGGAGTTCCTGATTCAACAACGCGCACAAGATCATCGGTAGTGAGTATTGGTGCTAGCTTACGTGCCTGCACAATGGCTCGTGCAATGTTGCGACCAAAGCGCTCTTCTCCGTACGTAAAGAGTATTTCTGCAAGTAGTTCTTCTGGTGCTGAGTTTATTAGATCAGCAGCCGTCTTACCCTGCTCTGGTTCACCGTATGTCATGTAGAGAGGCTCATGTGCCTTAAAGGAGAATCCTCGTCCGCTCTCAAGATGGAAGCTGCTCCAGCCAAGGTCAAAGAGTGCCTTGGTGATTTTTGGCACCTTCTTTTCTTCGAGAATGGTACTGAGGTTACGGAAGTTGTTTTCTACCACATGCACCGTTGCGTCGGTGTGCGTGCGGGCTACTGCAGCATTCGCACGTGCTACGGCATCCCTATCTGCATCAATACCAATCAGTGTTCCCTCTCCATCAAGTGCTTCAAGGATTGCAGAAAAGTGTCCTGCACCACCAAGGGTTGCATCAACCACAACATCGTTCGAACGAAGATCGAGTTGTTCGATTGCTTCTTTCAAAAGTACGCTGTCGTGTTTGTTTTCCATATTATTTTCCAGTACTCATGGAGAGTGATTCAGCAAGCGCATCTGCATCTCGCTCAATGGTCTCGGTATACGTCTTCCATGCGTCCTCATCCCAAAGCTCAACGCGCTCATTAACACCTGCCACTACTGCCTTAACACCAAGTGTTGCAAATGACTTTAGATAGTCTGGAACCAAAATACGTCCTGCAGAATCTACATCTGCTTCAGATGCGCCTGCAAGCATGAGGCGAGAAAGGCCACGTCCAGCAGCACTACCTGTTGAATGCTTGGCAAGTGCTTCTGCTTCTTTCTTCCATGCAGCCTTTGGATATACGAAAAGACAACGATCGAGTCCACGCGTCACAATGACCTGCTTACCAAGCTCCTTTCTAAACTTAGAAGGCAGCGAGATACGATTCTTCGTATCAAAGGTGTGACGATATTCTCCAATAAACATAAGTATAAAAATGGGGGTGGGGTGAAATATGACACTTCATCCCACTAATAAGTAAGTGTATGCCACTTTGCCCCACCTTCCTACCCTTATCCACAGAAAAACCGCTTAGGTAAGCGGTTTTATGAACAATTGTTCGATAACAACTATTTACTGTTCTGCACCCAGTTTCAATCGATCAAGCGCATACTCATGCGGAAGTACTGAAAGAAACCACCCTGCCTTTGGACCGGAGTCGCGTCCAAGAAATACTTGGTACAGCGCAGTAAATAATTCCTTAGGCGCAATTGGCAGCTCAGTTTTAAGCTCATGTAGACGAGTATGTAGTTCCTCACCAGTCTTTGCGCCGTTTGAAAGAAAGGTATGCAGCTCTACACACGCTGCCTTTTGTGTAGCAGTTAACTCATATTCCAACGCACCATGCTGCAGAATGTATTTGTATTCCTCAGGAGCGTAGGTGCCAAGCCAAAACTTTGCATACTCAGCTCGCTCCTGTAGTACTTCCTTCTCGTCATTGGTAAGAAGACTCCCCTTTGCGGCTTCCGCCTCCTTTTCAAGTGACAAGTGTGGCATCTGAACGATAAAGGAAACAACGCTGAATCGCATCTGCCATGGAGTTTGTATCTCTGCCTGGTCGCTAGGCAGCTGACAAAGCGCATAAAGCCGTGTGAAGTCATCACTCACGCCATTGCGTGTGTTTTCAGCAAGCTCGTCATACCAATCAAACATTCTTGGAATTGATTCTCCAGAAGGATCTACATCTATCTGTTGATTAATGTCTTTCCCAATGAGCGCAAGTCTTAGGAGCTCTGGAGTAAACAGTTCACTCATTTCCTTTGCAGATGACCCTCGTCCTTTTGAAGAGGACATTTTCTTTCCCCCTACTAGGAAAAATTCATACGGAATATCAAATGGAGGTTCTCTGTTAAAGATCTCTCTTGAAATATGGTTCGCAACATCACGTGATCCTCCCTTTGTTGAGTGGTCCTTGCCTGCACCTTCCACGTCTACTTCCATTGCACACCACTTAGCTGCCCATTCAGCTTTCCAAAAAAGTTTTGCTGCCCCACCCCAAGGAGCTACTCTTCCGCTGTGCCCACAAGGAATTGTTCCGTCTGGACCTTTGTCACACGTGTATCCTACGGTCTCACCATCAAAATCATGCGCGCGGGTAGTCATCATCTTTCCGCATTTTTCACACATCACCGACACAGGAAGCCATGTATCATCCTTAACAGAGCCGGATACTTCTTTAAGTATGCGTCGCACCTCAGAAGCTTTTTCTAGGGCTGTACGCATAAATGGATCCATCTTTCCTGAACGATATAGCTCAGTGGCTCGATAGTAGTTTGGTGTAAATCCAGCCTTCACATGGACGGCAATATATTCTGCTCCAAAATACTCAGCATAGTTTGCAAAACCTGGTTCTGGCGAAGGAACGGTATACAGCGGCTTACCAAGATGCTCTGCAAATATCTTTTCATCAAGATATCCTGGTATTGAATCGAATGGATCAAAATCATTTAATTCATATCGATATTCATTCGAAACTCCGTACTCACTCAAGACCTCGGCAACAAGTCCGTGAATGGCAACACCGCGCATTGAACCAATATGCACTCTTCCTGAAAGGGTCTTTTCATCACGAATAAGCAATGGCTTCCCGCTTCCAGTTCGAGTTTCTTGTATTTCCTTTGCGATTCGGTCTGCCCAAAACATATAGGGAGATAGTAGCACAGCAAACGGACAAAGCGGGCATTACTTCGCAGCCTTCCAGAGCACCTCAAATAGTGCCTTTTGGGACGCTACAGCTGCTTCACTGCGTAGTCGTACTATGAGCACCTCAGGGTCATAGAAGTTGAAAGAAACACTGTCTGGCCGAATGGTTACATTAACAATGTTACCGATGCCGGGAATTACTCGGGAACGGTTTTTGATAATACTCTTTTCCCTATTGTGACGAACATCGTCTTCTGTGCCTATGTATCTGAGCTTTATATTCTTTCGTGCACGCAAATCTTCCCACTCCTCTATTCTTCCTTCAAACAATCGCACCCACTCATTTCCTGCTCCACCAACAATGTCGAGATAGTCCCCTGGTTTGGCGTCCTCGAGCATTTTAAATTCACTCTGAATAACTGCATCACTTCCACGAAGTATTTCCACAATACCGCTTGGTGAGCGATCAAATAGCTGCATGAGGTTCTTAACACCATCAAGGGTGTCTATGCGTTGCTTCTCTACTTTCTGATACAACCTATCAGGGCTAGCGGCTACATACTTCACTGCCTTGTCCTTACCAACACTTGATATGAGGCGCACCTCGGTGAGCTCTTTAATGGCGTCGTACACATATTGCCGGTGGAGCTTGGTCTTAATGATGAGGGACTTTGGAGAAAGGGGTGCACCTGCTTCAAGCAACGTCACATATACACTAGCAGCCTTAGCAGAAAGGCCTGCTTTTAGGGCGCTTTCTATGTATACGTTTCCTTGCTTTTCTTTAGTCATACTTTTATGACTATACTACGAAATGCAGCATGCAGTAAGCCATATATACACAAAAACACTGTACAAGATACAGTGTTTTTGTGTGATTAGTGTAGGTTACACCACCTTCTCAATCGAATACGTTTGCTTTCCGTTTGGTGTTTCAAAAGTAAACACATCTCCCTTCTTCTTTCCCATAATGGCAGCACCGAGTGGTGAGACATGCGATAGTTTACGTTCACGCATGTCTGCTTCTTCAGAGCCTACAATAGTGTACTCGTGTGTTTCAGCACTTCCCTCCTTCTTAATATGCACTACGGAGCCGAAACCAACGATGTCTTTCTTCTTTCCATCAGTCACAATCTTTGCACGCTTTACGAGCTCTTCAAGTTTACGAATACGCTCTTCGGTAGCGGCTTGGAGATCACGTGCTTCTTGGTATTCAGCATTTTCTGAAAGATCACCGAGTGAACGTGCGTATTCGAGATTCTTTGCAATTTCTGTACGACGAACAGTCTTAAGATTTTCGAGCTCTTTTACCATCTCATCAAACTTCTCTTGACTCACCATTGTTTCGGGCTCGGGTATCATTGTGTATTTTTTATGAATTGAACGATTGTGCTTGTATTTTACGTGACCGTATCGTTCCGTCAACGTGTGGGGGTACCCCTCCGTACGACCCATTATTCAAAGTATTCAGGAGCACTTGCGTGCAGCGCCTGGAGGAACTGGTGAATGACATAAACACCACCGATGGGGTTTCCGGCAGGACCCTTTTCCATTACAACCACATATACATACTTAGGTTTGTCATACGGGAAGAACCCTACGGCCCATGAGTTATAGAACTCATTATGGAATCCAAGCTGTGCAGTACCGGTTTTCCCCGCCACCTTCACAAAGGAAAGATCGTTTAGACCAATAGAGGTACCTTCAGTGGCCCCAAGGCGCATACCTTCACGAACGATGCGTAGTGCATCTTTGTCTACCGGAATACTCTCTCCTGAGGGTGGTGCTCCCTTGAGGATGGTTGGTTTGATGAGCTTCCCTCCATTTGCAATGGCAGCAATGGCACGCGCTTCTTCAATGGGAGTAATCTGCATTGCATACTGCCCGATTGCAGTGTGATACGTGTCGCCAATACGCCACGGCTCCTTTAGTTTCTCTTCCTTCCATGCGGGAGATGGCACAAACCCAGAAGCTTCACGAGAAAGCTCAATACCGGTTGGCTTTGTATATCCATAGGTCTCATACCAGTACTTAAGTCGTTCAATACCAAGACCTGCCTGACCACCAAATCCTCCTCCTACCGTATAGAAATATACGTCTGAAGAGAAGGCTATGGCATGCCGCACATCCATAGCACCAAGTGCCTTCCAGTCACGGAAGATGGTTGGACGTGAAGGGTCATACTGGTTTGGTACTGAAATAGAGCCTGAAGAATAGATAGTTTTCTCTGGGCTAATTATCTTATCCGTAAGTACGCCAGAGGCTTCAATTGGTTTAACCACCGATCCTGGTGTGTATAGCCCAGACACTGCCCTATCAAGATACGGCTGTCGCTTGTCCGTAGCGTATCCTGCAATCACATTTGCAGGACTACCAGAAGAAAGTACGTTTGGGTCATACTCAGGGTATGAGACAAGGGCGATGACTTCTCCCGTATTTACATCCATAAGTATTCCAGACCCTCCCTGGTATGGAATCTTATCAGCAAGTCCCTTGATGGCGTTAAAGAGTGCTGTTTGTACTCGGTAGTCAACAGACAGTGTGACAGGCGTACCGTTTCTTGCCGGTGACACACTTCCCTGTGACTGTATAGCGCCGCGTGCATCTTCCTCAACAAGCAGTGTTCCATTCTTTCCTTGTAGCTGACTATCAAAGGCATACTCAACGCCAGCAAGTCCGGTGATATCAGTGTCGTAATAGTGCCCACTAGAATCTTTCTTTGGGTATGACGCGTATCCAAGCAGGTGTGCAAATCCGGGTGTCTTATACTCACGACTCACCATGCCATCCTCTGCAACTTTATTGGAAACAAGCGCCACCCCATTTCTATCCAATATTGCACCCCGCTGCGCAAAGATTACTTCAGGTCGCAGTCTGTTCTTCTCACTTTGCCGCGCATAGGTTTCTCCCTTAAGTATCTCCAGCTTTGCTGCCTGTACGATAAGTGCAAGGAAGACGAGCCCTACAAAAACTCCCATGCCAAGATAGGCTCTTCGTGAGAGTGGCTTTTCAAGACGCCCTTCCAAGCTGTTCCTGTTGAATTCCGGCAGGTTACTGGAATCAAGAAAGATATCGTCTGGATTAAGCTCAAATTCTGTATATCGTCGTTTACGAAACCGCATTCCTTACATAATACGCGTGCGAACCAGATAGCGCACCCCGTAGGTGATCATACACACAAGAGCACCACCGCATAGACCAAGAGGCAGGGTATGCCCCGGATAATAGAGAAGATCAACCAGTACACCAACAAAGAATGGGACAGCCGGCATATACAGTCCTGCAACAACTCCAAGGAATACCGTTACTGCGCTTGAAAAAAGAAAGGGAGAAAGGAGTGCAAGAGCAGTGAGCGCAATAACAAAGGGGCGGCTTACAAAAAAACTCATAGTATTAGTGTGCGTGCCTATCAATCGTTACATCGGTAACTGAGAATGGATTCACGTACGGCAAGATACGTAGGGTAACGTTTGGTGAAGAAGGATCGTTTTCAATTGATGACACAACACCAATAGGAAGTGCTCCTCCTGACACAACGTAGAGCACATCCCCCACTACAATTCCCGCTTCCTTTGGCAAGATGGCAGAAAAAGCACCTGCTCCTTCTCCGAGAATATTTACCGGAACACGCTGTACACCAACCCACCCAGCAGTGGTAGTACCGGTGAGCGAAAAGAGTGAAGCGCGTGATGAGCGTGCGGTGGTTTGGGTAATGCGACCCATGGGTACTCCCCCAGGACCGTATACAAAGGCATTCTCCTCTACACCAGCGTCACGTCCTTGATCAAGGATAAGTACCCCATATGGAGCAACCGGTGGACGTGCAACAACACCAGCAAGTATTCCTCGCTCTGTAGTAATCCGTGTACCAAGCAACCGGGTAAGATCCTCTACTTTTGATGCGAGTACAGTGTTTTGGTTGGAAAGCTCTGTATGTTCCTTTTCAAGCGTGTCCACTTTCGCACGGAGTGCCTCGGTAGATTCTGTATTGGTAGCAACTCCCACTGCAGCAGTAAGGCGGGTACCAGCAGTTATGAGTGGTGTTACAAGTGTAAGAAACGTCTGTGGCGCAACCAAACGAATGAAGACACACAGTACGAGTACCATTATGGAAATACCAAGACCAATAGAAAAAGGTGGTGATGCGGTAACACCCCTTCCCTGAAACCCAATGTTATTTGCCTTGCGGAAGTATTGCTTCTTCATGCATAAAGACGTCCTGCCACGGACGTGGATCCTCCGTTACAATTCCGGTACCACGAACAACTGCAGTGAGTGGATCATTTGCTACGTGTACCGGCACACCAAGCATTCTTGAGAGAAGCTCCGGTAGTCCCCGCAGTAGCGCACCACCACCAAAGACGGTAACGCCACGCTCAAGCACGTCTGACAGTAGTTCAGGTGGAGTGTGTTCAATAACCTCCTTCATAGACTCCATCAAACTATCAAGTGACGGCATGAGTGCTTCACGTACGTGTGCTGACGTAAGTACTACTTCTCGTGGAAGTCCGGTTGCAAGATCACGCCCACGAATAGCACGTGACAATTCCTCTTCAAGCGGTAGCACTGCGCCAATGGCAATCTTTGTTTCCTCTGCGGTCTTTTCTCCAATGGCAAGCTGGAACTCACTTCGTACAAAGTCGATGATGTTTTCATTAAAGCGATCACCTGCCACTTGTGAACTCTTACTTGCAACAGAGCCACCAAGGGCAAGCACGGCGATATCTGTTGTTCCTGCGCCGATATCAAGCACCATGGTACCGACGGCCTGTGTAACCGGAAGTTTTGCGCCAATAGCACCAGCCATTGGCTCTTCAATAATAAATACTTCACGAGCCCCTGCCGTGAGTGCAGCATCTCGTACCGCGCGGCTTTCTACGTTTGTAACTCCCGTAGGTACACCAACCACCACCCGTGGTCCAAACAATTTATTACTTCCTGCCTGAGCCTTCTGGATTAGGTACGCAAGAAGCTCTTGTGTTACTTCAAAGTCTGAGATTACACCATGTGAAAGTGGGCGCACTGCACGAATGTGCGGTGGTGTTTTCCCAAGCATCACCTTAGCGGCATTCCCTACCGCTACCACCTGTCCGGTCTTTTCGTTTACCGTCACTACAGAAGGTTCGTTTAGCACGATGCCGCGACCACGAACATATACCAGTGTGTTCCCAGTACCAAGATCGATACCAATGTCACTTGAAAAGAATGAGCTTCGTGAAAATCGCTTTGCCATAGGTATTATCCAAACGACGCAAGAAGCTCTTCCCTGCTAACACTTTTTGCCTCCCCAGTGCTACGCTCCACCATCTCTACTAGTCCTGTTGTGATGGTGTTCTTACCTACCAGTATACGAAGTGGTATACCAATAAGGTCACTGTCAGCAAGCTTTTCTCCTGCACGTGCGTCTCTGTTGTCATAGAGCACAGAAACACCCGCTGCGCGGAGGTCTTCATAAAGCTGCTCTGCATAGGCAACCACTGTTTCATCATTAGAAACAAGAGACAAAAGATGTACGGCAAACGGCGCAATGGTTGTTGGCCATACCATGCCCTTTTCGTCTGCAAGTGATTCAACTATCACTCCCATAAGTCGGGTAGTGCCAAGTCCATAGCACCCCATAATTGGGTACTGGTCCTGTCCTTGCTCATCTCGATATTGAAAGCCAAGTGCCTTTGGGTAGCGGGTGCCAAGGTCAAATACGTTACCAACTTCTGAGGCAACCCCTTTGTGTAGCGTACCATTCCCACACTTCTTGCAGGCAGCACCTTCAGTGAGGTCTCCTGCCACCTCTTCATTTACACAGTACTCACAGGCGTCACAGTATAGGATGGTGTCTTCTCCAGCATCAGTTAGGATCATGAACTCGTATGAGATCTTTTCACTGAAGCTTCCCCCTGACGCTTCAGTTACTTTTGCAACCAGTCCACACGCACTATATATACGCAGATATGCCTGCTTAACTATTTCATAGAAGCGATCAAAGTCTTCCTGTGAGGTATGGAAGCTGTACATGTCCTTCATGCCAAATTCACGACCACGCATGATACCTGACTTGGCACGAAGCTCGTCACGATACTTCTGTCCTATCTGATATATCGCTACCGGTAGATCCTTATATGATGGTGCGTACTCTGACGCAATTGGCGTTACAATCTCCTCCTCACTTTGTCCGAGCGCATATTGTTTTTCAGTACGAGAGTCAATCTTAAACAACACATCAACCGCGTCCCACGCACCGGTCTGCTTCCATGGCTCTGAAGGGTGTAGTGTTGCCATGCGGATTTCCTGTCCCCCAATAGCATCCATTTCCTTTCTGATTATCTGTTCGATGTGTGCAAGTACTCGCACTCCGTATGGCAGGTATGAATACACACCGGCCATTTCCTTATGCACAAACCCTGCACGAATAAGCAGCTGTGCATTCTTTGAAACCTCATCACTTGGTGCCTCCTTTCTGGTCTTTGTAAATAGGGTATCTTGTCGCATTGGATACAGTATACGCGCTTGGGGCGACGGTACAAAATGTGTTTAGAGAAGCCTTGGCAAAAGACATGTAGGTGTTGTAATGTGCATTTGGATCAACCTTGATAGAGGAATTTGAAATGGGCGACATCCTTACTCTCTCCGGGGGCACGGGTGTCGGGAAGACTAGTCTTGCCCGCGCCCTACTCAAAACACTTCCAACAGAATTCTTCATGGTTAGAAGTGTGACGTCACGAGAGCCGCGTCATACTGACCTTGCAGGTGAGTATGCGTACGTTAACGAACTTCACATTGCGCAGATGCACAGAGAAGACAAATTGTTGTGGTGGAAGAAGTACGGCAGCACATTCTATGCCACAACAAAAAACAGTGTACGTGATGCGCTATGGAGGAATGGCATTAGTGTGATGATTCTCACGCCAGATTGCGTAGAGATATTACACAGGGTGCTTGAGAACGCCCTAGGTCATGATGAGGCCTGTCATTCCTTCTATATCGAATCCCCGTCTGAGGCTGAAATCATGCGCCGTCTTAACCATGACGGTACGCGTGGTGACATTGCCGAACGAATGAAGGAAGAGCGTGGGTGGTACGAAACCGCCATGGCTTCGGGGAAGTTCACTTTTATCAAAAACGAGCAGAATATGTTCGAAGAAACACTCCGTTCAATACTTAGGTCTCTGGACCTTCGAAAAGCGTGAGCAGCTGGGGCCGCGTACGTACGCGGCCCCTTTTGTGTGTATACTTATATATATGAGAAAAGTCACCTTGTGTTTTCTCCTTCAGGGCGACGAGATTTGTCTTGCTATGAAAAAGCGTGGCTTTGGTGAGGGGAAATATAACGGAGTTGGCGGTAAGGTGGGACCAGATGAAAGCATCGAAGAGGCTGCCATTCGAGAGACACAAGAAGAAATCGATGTCTTGGTAGACCCAAAGGATTTAGACCACCGCGGTACCATTACTTTTACCTTTGCAGAGAAACCTGACTGGGATCAGGAAGTGCATGTGTTTTGTATACGAACCTGGAGTGGCACGCCAACAGAGACTGAGGAAATGGCTCCTCAATGGTTTTTACGTACTGCCATACCCTACGAGCGCATGTGGATAGATGATCCGCTTTGGCTACCAACCGTTCTTGAGGGTAAACGGATACGTGCTCACTGCGCACTCAGTTGTGACGGTGCAACAATTGAGAAGTTCACACTTGAAGAGATCTAAGTACTAGAAGAACAGTTTGAAAATATCGTGCCCCGTAACAACCACCATTAGGAGGAGGAGTGCACCAAATCCTATACTGTTTATAGTTTGTGCTACAGAAAGAGCAATGGGGCGGCGAATTATTGCTTCAATAATTACAAATACCAACCGACCGCCATCAAGTGCAGGAATTGGAAGAAGGTTAATTATCGCAAGATTAATTGAAATAATTGCACTAATGGTGAGTAGTGCGGCAAGTCCTGAGTGTGCTGCACCTCCTACTGCTCCGGCAATCCCTACCGGTCCTGACACCTGACTTAGGTCTGCAGAAAGGGTGAAGAATGATCCAAAAAATGTGGCAAGACCAATTGCCGTTTGTTTTGTAACCTCAAGTGTTAGTTGTGCCCCTTCTAGTGGTGTGGCGAGTAACGACACGGGCACAATGCCAACGGGCGTAACTGAAACACCGAGTGCAGGACGGGTTGGCTCACTTGGGATAACCCCCGGTACCGGTGTAGCAATTACGGTTACTGGTGTTCCATTACGAAGTAGCGCAAACGTAAGAGGACTACCTGACGTATCCTTTGATATATAGGTACTAAAGGAAGCGGCTTCAGTTCCGGAAAAAGCAGTAGCATTACCTGAAACTTCAACTATCGTATCCCCTACCAGAAGGCCAGAATGCTCTGCAGGACTGTCTGGCATAACAGCCGCCACCGCTAGATGCACCTCGCGTGCCGTGTGGAGTTCTGCATCTGAGAGTGCACGGGGCGTACCCATAAGAAGGGTTGCGGTAATGAGCACATAGGCAAGCAGCAGATTCATAGCTACGCCAGCAATAAGTACGACTGCCTGAAGAAGGCGAGGACGAGCACCAAAGGCGCGTGCACTATGCAGACCCGTAACCGTAGCGTCATCTTCTCCGTATATCTTTACAAACCCACCAAACGGCAGTGCGTTTATGGAATACTCAGTCTCTCCTTTTGTAACGCTCCATAGTTTTGGTGGATAGCCAAGACCAAATTCATCAACACGCATCCCTGAAAGTTTTGCAGCAATAAAGTGTCCGAGCTCGTGTACCACAATAAGCACAACGAGCACTGCGATGAAGATAAGTATGGTCATAGATATGCCTATTGTGCGATCTCTTCCTGCTTGCGCTTTCCAAGTGTTTCGAGCGCTTCATTCCCTCCATCTACATACTTCTGCACATCAGCCTTAAGTCGCTCTACTTCATCCTTACCCATTCCTCCTTCCTTTTCTGCAGCATCGATGTCACGCATTGCTTCACTGCGGTGTCCACGCAATGTTATTTTTGCCTGCTCTACCTTATCACTCGCAATCTTTCCAAGAAGTACTCTGCGCTCAGCTGTAAGTGACGGAAAGATAACGCGCATACCTGAGTCATCAACTGCAACCGAAACGCCAAGATCAGCCTCCCCTATTGCCTTTTCAATTGGCTTTGCAAGCTCCCTATCCCACGGCACCACGCGAAGTGTTCTGGGGTCTTCAACCGTAATACTTGCAATCTGTGCGATTGGTGTGCGTGCACCATATGCATCAGCACGAACGGTGTCCAAAAGTGCAGGTGTTGCGCGTCCGGTACGGACACCACCAAGCTCGCGTGTAAGCCATTCTTCAGATTCCTTAATATTTGTTGTTAGTTTAGAAAAGTCATATGCCATATATAGAGAGTGTATCAGATTCTCTAGAATCCTCATTTCCTATAGCAAATATGAAGTATGTCTAAAGTAATCCCTACTCAATACTGAGCGAACACATTCGATTGTGTGTGTTTTCCAATACGTGCCATTACAGAATTACAGGGTAGAATGACGGCACAACACTATGGCATCTGTAACCGCTAACAAAGAACTCTGGGATGTTGCCGTCATTGGAGGGGGTGCCGCTGGCATGATGGCTGCTGGTCGTGCTGCTGCGTGTGGCGCCCGCGTTATCCTCATTGAAAAGAACCCGACTCTTGGGAAGAAGCTTTTGATCACTGGTGGTGGTAGATGCAATGTTACTAATGCTGAGTTTGATACCCGCGTGCTTCTTGGAAAGTATAATCGTGGTGCAAAGAATACAGACCAGTTTCTTTTCTCTCCTTTTTCTAAGTTTGGAGTCCCAGAAACACTTGCCTTCTTCCACGGGCGGTCGATGCCAACCAAGACGGAGGCACTGAAGCGCGTGTTTCCAGAAAGTAATTCTGCACAGTCCGTGTGGGACGTGCTCTCTGCATATATGAGGGAAGGTGGCGTAACCATACGTACCAGCTCCCCGGTTAAAAAAATACAGGCGGGTGAAGGTGCTATTGCATACGTAGAGCTCACTAACGGGCAGAAGATATATGCCAAGCGATATGTGCTTGCTACGGGAGGAAAATCAAGACCAGAAACTGGCTCATCAGGAGATGGCTTTACCTGGATGCGTGCACTTGGGCATACCGTTCGTGAACCTTCTGCTGCACTGGTACCTCTTTCACTTAAAGACACGTGGGTGAAAGGAATTAGTGGCGTGAGTCTCGAGAATGCAAAACTTACCCTCACACAACATGGAAAGAAGTTTGCGAGCAGTTCTGGGAAAATGCTCTTTACGCACGTGGGAATTAGCGGCCCTGCTGTTTTGAATATTAGTAAGGATGTTGGTGAGATGCTTCGGTATGACGCTGTTACCCTTACTCTTGATTTAGTTCCAGACACCACACAAGACGCGCTCGCACGTACACTGCATGAGACGCTGCGTACAGAAAGTAACAAGATGGTAAAAAATGTTCTTGCTAGTTTTATACCCTCAGGACTTGTGCCCGTGGTACTTACATTTGCAGACACTGATCCAGAAACACAAGCACACAGCATTACCCGTGAAGCGAGGCTTCAGATATTGAAATATATGAAGGCGCTGCCACTCCAAGTTAAGGGCCTACTTGGCGTGGAGAAAGCAATTGTGACAAGTGGTGGTGTTGCCCTCACCGAGATTGATTTTCAAACAATGCGCTCTCGCCTTTTTTCAAATCTACACCTTGTCGGTGACATGCTTGATATCGACCGTCCATCAGGCGGGTACAGTCTTCAGCTATGTTGGACAACCGGATATGTTGCAGGCGAACGTGCGGCAGTAATGCTACGCGAACAAGAAGTATAGGAGAGAGCCTCCTCCAGCAGCGATACAGTAGAGTCCGAACGGACGCAGGGTGTTGTCCTTAAAGTATCGTGTAAGGAAAACGATTGAAAAGAATGCTGCACACGCGGCAGCGAGGGATCCTGCAAGAATCTCTGTGAGTGGGTACCCTGGTGTCGTGAAGAGAATTGGTAGCTTCAAGAGTGCTGCAGCAAAGATAATTGGTGTTGCAAGCAAAAATGAAAACCGTGCTGCACTTGTGTGATCTAGTCCTGCATATAAGGCTCCTGCAATAGAGGCACCGGTGCGGCTGAATCCTGGCAAGAGTGCCATGGCCTGCGCAGTACCGGTAAGTAGTACTCCACTAAGCGGAAGACGAGCGATTATTGCATCAGCATTTTCAGGAGATGTCTGCAGACGACGTCTGTGGCGTGTTAGATACTCAACCCACAAAAGAAGGAGTCCGTTAAGAAGGAGGAAGACCGCAACAATGTGTGGGGACGCAAATAGTGCTGCTAACTTCTTCTGGAAAATAAGTCCAAGTAGCCCTGCAGGAACGGTTGCAATAACAAGACGGAAGCCAAGTTTTGCATAGCGGTCACGAGGATCAATCTTGCGGGTAAGCGCAATGCGAAGAAGACCCTGCGCAATTAAGAGCCAGTCTACAAAAAAGAAACCAAGAAGTACTAGTGCAGTCGCAAGGTGTGTTGCTACGAGAAAGACCAAAAAGTACGGTGCCTCCTGATCAATATTCCAACCCAGTAGTGCGGGCAAAATCACACTATGCCCAAGGCTTGAGATTGGAAACAACTCCGCAAATCCTTGTAACAGCCCGAGAATAATTGCTTGTGCGAAGGTGATCATAGTACTTATTTTTTAAGTCCTGCTCCCTTCTTAAAGAGCCATAGCGTCCAGAAAAAGAATACGATGGTAAAGGCACTGAGCACGGCAAAACACTTCCCTACAGAAACGTCAGTCACTCCAAGGAACCCATACCGAAATGCATTCACCATGTATAGAATAGGATTCGCCAATGATAGCGTCTGAAATAGTGGTGGCAGCAGGGTGAGTGAATAAAACACACCGCCGAGATAGGTCAGTGGCGTCAGAATGAAGTTGGGCACAATTGATATTGCATCAAATGACTTTGCATAGATTCCATTGATAAGTCCTGCAAAAGAGAATAGTAGTGAGGTTAGAAATGCAGCACCAAGCAAGATCAGAATGTTATGTATTACCAGGTGCGTAAAGAATAACGAAACTCCCACCACCAAGATACCGCTTAGAAAGGCGCGCAGTACGCCACCTGACACAAAGCCGGCGATGATAACCCAGGTTGGCATTGGCGCTACAAGTAGCTCATCAATCGTATGTGTCCACTTTGCAAAATAAAATGTTGAAACCGTGTTCATGTATGAACTGGTGATTAAGGTCATCATGACAAGACCAGGCACAATGAACTGCATGTATGAAAAGCCATGAATAGCACTGATCTGGCTTCCTATGAATCCACCAAAAATGGTGAAGTACAGGGACATGGTAATAACCGGTGGAAGTAGTGTTTGTGACCAAATACGGATGATGCGGGTAAATTCCTTACGCACCATGGTCTTGTACCCAATCCAACTCGGTGAATGCGTTGCTGCTGTCGTATCCATATTATGTTGCATCAATTAACTTTACGAACACCTCCTCAAGTCTGCTGCCGTTGTTGCGCACGTTCACTACCTGTACGCCCTGCATGCTCATCTTGCGCAGCGCATCATTAACGGTCTCGCCACGAGCGAGGCGGATCTCATAGGAAGTATCGTCAATCTTTGTGAGTTGTAGGTCACGAAGAAGATGCAGTGCAGGTTCCCCCACAGGATCCTTTGTATCAAGAATAAGTGTGACGTGTGCTAGAGAAGAAAGTAGCTCCTTTACACTTCCCTCCTTAATAATGAGTCCATCATTAATGATAGCTACTCTGCGGCACAGCTGCTCTGCCTCTTCAAGGTAGTGCGTGGTAAGGACAATCGTAGTGCCCTTTTCATTTAGTTCACGTAGGAAATCCCACATGCTGCGGCGCAACTCTACGTCCACTCCTGCCGTAGGCTCATCAAGGAGAAGCACTTGTGGCTTATGTATAAGTGCGCGTGCAATCATAAGCCTGCGCTTCATTCCTCCTGAAAGTGCTTCTGCCTTTGCATCACGCTTCTCCCACAGTCCGAGCTTTTGTAGAATCTCCGTTGCATACGGCATTGCTTCCTCCTTTGAGATTCCGTAGTACCCAGCCTGATCAAGCACAATATTTAGTACTTTCTCAAAAATATTGAAGTTGAACTCTTGCGGCACAAGTCCCAAACACGTCTTTGCCTTTTCTGGTTCAGTTGCTGCATCAATACCACAGATAGAGACGGTGCCTGAGGTCTTATTTGCAAGCCCCGTAATGATTGAGATCATTGAGGTCTTTCCTGCACCATTTGGTCCTAGTAGTGCAAAGAACTCCCCCTTTTCGATTGAGAGCGTGACTCCTTTGATAGCCTCAACCGGTGGCTTACCCTTCACGTCGTATGATTTTTTCAGGTCAGTAACTTCGAGTGCGAGGGCCATATATACGGGCAGTATACCGCGACTAGTTCTTTGAATCAAAATGGGTGTTTTCTCTCGTTTATCCTATTCCCCGTTCATTCGTATGCGGGTAGTACGGTATTATTAGTGAAGTATGGAAATCCTTTGTGTCATCGGATATGTGTTTGCAGTAACGGCAAGTGGTTTTTTTGTATATGGCGCCGTACGACTCCTGCAAGGTCATCCACTTCCTGCATGGCACCTGTTTGGAAACTCAGAGAAGAGTGAAAAGAGAATCGCACACTACGGGAAAATGAAGGCAAGCATCAGCGACCCCTTGCTTGCAAAGATATCAAAATCAATTGCTGGAGATGCTACGGAAGACCCTGCACTACTTGCCCGCTACAGCAGAGACACCAGTATTTTCAAGCGTGTTCCTCGTATGGTTATTTTTCCAAAGTCTGCTGCTGATGTCGCTACCGTTGTGCGCATTACCGCACTTGCAAAATCTCATGGGGAAGATATTTCCATAACGGGACGTTCTGCAGGAACCGATATGTCAGGAGGTCCTCTCACCAGATCTCTCGTAGCAGTCTTTACTAAATATATGAATGCCGTGCTTGAGGTTGGAAACGGATATGCCGTTGTAGAACCAGGTGCGCTGTATCGTGACTTTGAAAAGCAGACGCTTGCCAGAGATAGACAACTACTTCCTTCATATCCTGCATCGAGAGAGATAGCAGCAATGGGAGGCATTATAAATAACAACTCTGGAGGTGAACGAAGTCTTGAATACGGAAAGACAGAAGACTACGTTGAAGAGCTTGAGGTGGTACTTGCTGATGGGTCAATTACGACATTCAAGGAATTAACGCCGTCTGAGCTTGCGCTAAAGAAAGAACTTCACACATTTGAAGGATCTATATATCGAAAGATGAGTGATCTGGTAGCAAAGAACAGAGATCTTCTTTCTTCAGCACGCCCAACCGTGTCAAAGAATTCTTCTGGCTATGCTCTGTGGAATATTGAGAATAAAGAGACTGGTGGATTTAATCTTGCAAAGGTCATAACCGGCGCACAAGGAACACTCGCCCTAACTACAAAGATGCGTGTTCGACTCGTTACAGAGCAAGGTCACAGAAGTATGCTCGTGATCTTCCTTAAAGATATTGAACATCTACCTGAAATAGTACGCACCGTACTTACCTTCAACCCTGAATCATTTGAATCATTTGATGAGCACACCCTATCACTTGCGGTAAAGTTCCTTCCGCAACTCCTTGTACAAATGGGGCCGGTTCGCGCTCTACGGCTTGGATTCTCATTCCTACCTGAAGTTGGCATGGTAGTTTCTGGTGGCATACCAAATCTCATACTCATGGCAGAGTTCTCTGAAGACACACACGAAGAAGCACTTGCACAGGCTCTGTCCGCCAAGAAGGCACTACAGCACCTCAACCTGCAGACCGCCGTAATGAGTGACGAGCGGGCAGCAGAAAAGTATTGGATTGTACGACGAGAGAGTTTTGCTCTACTGCGAAAGAATTCAAAGGGATTGTATGCAGCACCATTTATAGATGACTTTGTAGTGCCACCCGAAAAGTATGGAGAATTCCTTCCAAAGCTTTCCGCACTTCTTGCAGAGTATAAAGACTCATTCATTTACACGATTGCCGGTCATATTGGTAATGGAAACTTCCACATCATTCCCCTCATGGATCTTTCAAAGGAACCTGTGCGCAATGTGATTATGGAACTCGGCCCTAAAGTATATGAACTCGTTTTGGCATATAGTGGCACCACCACCGGTGAGCACAATGATGGCATTATCCGCACTCCGTATATTGAGATGCAGTACGGAAAGGAAGTTGCCGCACTCTTCAAGCAAACGAAAGATATCTTTGACCCACACAGTATATTTAATCCAGGAAAGAAAGTGGGAGGCACCTTTGAAGACATCAAGAGGGACATGATTACGAGTGTGTCGTAATTGTTTACAAGTATTGAAAATAGTGCTATAGTTCAAATGGAATTTTCCACACAGCCAGGGAGCATTTTATTATGCGCGAACAGAATATATTGGTGCCGGCCGTACGTGCCGCATGGATGGATAGCCATCCAGCACTCGTACGAATTGAGAAGAGATTTGGATATCACCCTGAACGGTTGACCCGAGACTTCTATCTCAAGATAAGTGACCAGACAAGATTTAATCCACACGTGATTCAGGAGGGGGAATTGGTCCCCTACGAAGCATGCGTGCCATTCGCAATGCTGGACACGTTCCATTTCCTTTTCCCCAAAACAAGTGCTGAGCCACTCGTACTTACCAATGGGGAGCGTACGTACGCAACAGCGCCAATCTTGATGTGCCACGGCGATGGGGTGGATGATGAGTGGAAAAGCGTAGCGGCAAATATTTTTGCTGGAATGTTTGTGCACGCCTACAAAGGCATGTGGGGACGTGAGATTCAGCAGTCCAAGGCAGGACGTACATAACTGAGCAGCATAGAGCCCCGGACACAGCGTGTCCGGGGTATTTCTTATCCACACCACTCCCCTAGTATCCCGCTAAATACCTTGCGTATTTCACTACTATGTAGCATAATTGACACAACT
>CALLKD010000075.1 GCA_938008595.1 uncultured bacterium
TATTTGCCATTATGCGTCAACCTCCTCAGCCCAGCTCGCTTCTACGTGCTTTGCCGTCGTGTCTTCTGTATTGAAGATCTCGAGCGCCTCGTCAGCATCGTTAGCTAATACAGTACCAAGTCCTTCGTTGTTGTCGTTGTAGATCCCAAATGTTTTAAGTGCCATTATGCTTCTGCCTCCAGTCCCTCTATTACATCCTCTAGGCAATAGTCTTCATCGTGATCGTCACAGACCTCACAAAAGTCGAAACCACAACCTTTACATTCCCAGAGATCCGTACCACCGCATTCTTCACATTCCATAATTTTGCGGCCTCCTTAAGCCAAGATCATTATAACACAGAGACGCTCTAATGTCAACGCCCAATTTAATCGAACATGCTCTGGCTGTGACTGCGGGCCTTCTTCTTATCCTTGACTTGAGGCACCACGGCTTTCTGGACTGCGTAGCGAACAGCATCTAGACCGTGGTCAACTTGATACTTGGCTGGCTCCTCTACCCAACGCCCTTCCTTCTTACCTTTCATGTAATTGCGGGACTCTTTGATTAGCTCCTTGGATCCGGCAACAATCTGGAAATTGAACTTGCGAACATCATTGATCCCCGACAATACTGATCCTGCGAATTTGATGCATGGCCTTACTCTATAACCTGCATCACGTAACGTACGGATCATCTCTGGGCGGGCTGAGTCAGCTATGATTATGATGTCTTTGCGGACACCAATGCGTTCGAACTCTCTGATCATGTTTGGGCCATCTAGACCCGACTTATACATCAACAGTTCGTTAATGAGATTCTTCTTACGGGCTTTGCCGATCGGGGCTGGCTCAAATGAATCTTGGACGTGCTGAGCAATAAGAGCTGATGGATTGGTAGACCCGAAGTCTAGACCGTACTGGTGGATATCCATCCTGCCGCGATCATCAAGTGGGAAGCTTGGGATTATTTGTATGTCGTCATAGATGAGGCCCTCCTCTACCCTACCCCAAAGGCCTTGCCCGTAGACGCGGTAGTAGTTGGGCTGGCTTAGCCTCGTGCTCTCTATGAAGTTCTCGTAGTTGGGATCCTTGGCGAGCATCTTAATGTTGTCGCGCCAAGTGCTGTGATGTAGGTAATGCTCTTTGAGGCCCTTCTCGTGGATCTCTTCATTGATCCAGTTGTGCTCGTCCACAGGATTGTATGTGCACGTTACCTGCACCTCTTTGAAACCACGGAGACGGGTTCTGAGCTGTGTGATCTCGGCCATGCCGGATCCTTCTGTAGTCTCTTCGTACCAAGCTCTGTCTGCACCCACAATAGACTTGATCTTCTCGATGTTATCGAAACCCCTGAAGGTGAACTCAACGTCGGTGACTAGGTTGGTGATGTGAAGTGGTGAGGTAGTGCACTTGAACAGATCTGAGAGGCCGAACTCGAACATAGCCACCTTGAGCTCGTCGTAGCAGCTCTCTTTCAATGTGGCGAAGACCTTACGTGCTACGATCGTCTTGCGTCTGGCGCGTTGAGGTAGGAAGCTCTTGACGATCTCTTTCTGGGCCTCGAATCTAGATTTGCCAGATCCAGCTGAGCCCCATAAATGCAAAAATTCCGACTTATTCTGCATGAGCGGAATGTAGGTCGGATTGTATAAGTCTGGGTTCGAGAAGTCGTAGATCTGGACTCTAGGTGTGACTGTTGTTGTCATATATCAGCCTGTGGTATTCC
>CALLKD010000076.1 GCA_938008595.1 uncultured bacterium
AATTTCAAGTTGGGGAATCGAGCCTTGCGCAATTGCGCACAGGAAGCACTGAGAGTATTGTGCATGAAGGAATAGGCGAGGGGTCGCAGTAATGCGACCCCGTACCATTTCCCCCAGATAACTCCTTGACGGCGCATAGCGTGGGGCATATACTCATAATAACCAGAACGGATTGAGTGGTGGAAGCAATCTGGAGTGCTAAAAGTGAGCAAATACAAGCTAGTATAGGGGGCAGAAAATTAAGTGCGACATTTTAACCAGCGTCTCGGAAAACCGGGATGCGGCTCGTATGCGTATACGAGTCCATTTCGCGTTTTCTGGTTTGCATAACACAACAAACCGATATGAGTATCAAAAAAGATCTCGTGCAGAAGACCTTCGGGGCATACCGCGCACCTCGTGCGGAGTTCCCGGATCTCGTAGGGCACCAGCGCGAGTCCTTCAAGTGGCTTTTGCGTGATGGACTCAAAGAACTATTTAAAGAGTTTTCTCCAATTAGTGACTACTCAGGAAAGAAGTTTGAACTTCGTATTGATGGTTTTGAGATTGGAGACCCAAAGGGTGATGAGGAGGACGCACGTGAGAACATGCGCACCTACGAAGCACCAGTAAAGGTTTCAGTTACGCTTCTTAATAAGACATTTGGCACAGAGAAGTCACAGGACATCTTCCTTGCTGATATTCCAATGATGACACCACACGGTAGTTTTATCGTGTCTGGTGTTGAGCGCGTAATCGTTCCACAGCTCGCTCGTTCATTTGGTGCATTCTTTGTTTCAGAAGAGACAAAGGGAAAGCAGTGGTTTGGTGCAAAAATAATTCCATCTCGTGGTGTATGGATTGAAATTGAATCAGACGTTGATGGAGCAATCTTCGTGAAGATTGACCGAAAGCGCAAATTCCCTGTAACAAACCTCCTTACTATCTTTGGTGCAGGAACTGGAGAGGCTGTTCTCTCTCGCTTCAAGGGAAATGACGCTGCTATTGCCGCACTCACTACAACACTCGCACACGACACCACTAAGACTCCTGAAGAGGCGTACGTAGAGGTGCACCGCCGCATGCGCGACGGGGATCTCGCTACACCTGAGAATGCTAAGCAGTATGTTGAAGCACTCTTCACTCCTGAACGCTATGACCTTAATAAGGTTGGACGTCACCGCTTGAACGCTCGCTTTGGTCTTCCTACTGACGCAAAGGCACTTGAACACCGCACCCTTACACTCGATGACCTTGTTCGTATCGTTGGTGAAATCGCACGCATGAACGTAGACCCTGAGGCAGTACCAGATGATATTGATCACCTTGGCTTCCGTCGCGTTCGTTTCGTTGGTGAACTTCTACAGGCACGTATGCGTGTTGGTATGAGTCGCATGAAGCGAAACATTCAGGACCGTATGTCGACTATTGAAAGCGAGACTACACTTCCAATGGCCTTCCTAAACCCACGTCCATTCCAGGCGTCTATCCGTGAGTTCTACACAGCAAACCAGCTCTCACAGTTCATGGACCAGCAGAACATTCTTGCTGAGCTTGAAAGCATGCGCACACTCTCAGCACTCGGTCCGGGAGGACTTACCCGTGAGCGTGCAGGCTTTGAGGTTCGTGACGTGCACCCATCACACTACGGACGTCTTTGTCCTATCCACACACCAGAAGGACAGAACATTGGACTTATCCTTCGTCTCGCTCTGCACTCACGCACCAATGAATTTGGGGTGATTGAAACACCGTATGCTGTTGTAAAGAACGGAAAGGTTACTGAGGAAATTCAGTACCTTAACGCTCTTGAAGAGGAGAACCATGTTATTGCACACGGTGCTACGCCCGTAGATGAGAAGGGTACTATTGTCCCTGACACCATTGAGGCACGTCGTGGAGGAGAACCAGCAGTGGTTACTCGTGCAGAGATTGACCTCATTGATGTATCAACATTCCAGATGTTCAGCGCAGCAACTGCGATGATTCCATTCGTTGATAACGACGATGCGAACCGTGCACTCATGGGTTCAAACATGCAGAAGCAGGCAACACCGGTATTGGTACCTGAGGCACCACTCGTTTCAACTGGTATTGAAGGACACGCTGCTCGTAACACAGGACGCCTTGTTATTGCTGAAGAGGCAGGAACCGTAAGTTACGCTGACGCACGCAAGATCGTTGTTGAAAACAAGGATGGAAAGAAGCATGAGTACAAACTGCAGGGTCTTACACAGACAAACCAGAACTCTGCATTTAATCAGCGCCCAACCGTTGCTACTGGAGACAAGGTAAAGAAGGGTGATGTACTTGCTGATGCTTCATCATCAGATCATGGACAAATGGCACTTGGACAGAACGTTCGTGTTGCCTTCATGTCATGGAATGGTGCTAACTACGAGGACGCCATCATCGTTTCTGAACGCTTGGTGCAGAACTCTAAATTTACTACCGTACACATCGAGGACTTTGACTGTTCTGTACGTGATACAAAGCTTGGTGCTGAGCTCACCACACACGACATTCCAAACGTAGGTGAAATGCGCCTCAAGAACCTTGATGAGGAGGGTGTTATCCGCATCGGTGCGGAAGTCCGCTCTGGCGATATTCTTGTTGGTAAGGTAACGCCAAAGGGAGAAACACAGCTCACTCCCGAGGAACGTCTTCTTCGCTCTATCTTTGGAGACAAGGCAAAGGACGTGAAGGATACCTCACTTCGTATGGAAGGAGGGAAGCGTGGACGTGTTATTGGTGTGCGTGTATTCAGCCGCGAACGCGGAGACAATCTTGAGACTGGTATCATCAAGCGCATCGTAGTAACGGTAGCGCAGGTACGTAACGTATCAGTGGGAGATAAGCTCGCTGGTCGTCACGGAAACAAGGGTGTTATCTCACGCGTACTTCCTGTTGAAGACATGCCGTACGACAAGGATGGAAACCCTATCGATCTTATTCTTACGCCACTGGGTATTCCAAGTCGTATGAACCTTGGACAGATTCTTGAAATGCACCTCGGTCTTGCTGCACACACGCTTGGTTACCAAGCAGTGGTGCCACCATTTGCAGGAGCTACTGCAGATGAAATCCGTAACGAGCTTGTAACTGCTGGCTTTGATAAGTCTGGAAAGATGCAGCTCTTTGACGGACTAACTGGAGAGAAGTTTGCACAGCCTATCTCTGTTGGATACATGTACATCTTGAAACTCCATCACATGGTGGAAGACAAGATTCACATGCGCTCAATCGGTCCGTACTCACTTATTACCCAGCAGCCGCTTGGAGGAAAGGCGCAGAACGGAGGACAGCGTTTCGGAGAGATGGAAGTGTGGGCACTTCTTGGATACGGTGCTGCATACACACTTCGTGAAATGCTAACCATCAAGTCTGACGATATCACCGGTCGCTCTGCAACCTTCGATGCCATCGTTAAGGGAGAGCCGGTAAGCCACTCAGGTACACCAGCATCCTTTGCCGTTCTTACTAACCAGATCGGAAG
>CALLKD010000077.1 GCA_938008595.1 uncultured bacterium
ACCCGACAAGGAATTTCGCTACCTTAGGACCGTTATAGTTACGGCCGCCGTTTACCGGGGCTTCGATCAAGAGCTTGCACCCCATCACTTAACCTTCCGGCACCGGGCAGGCGTCACACCCTATACGTCCACTTTCGTGTTTGCAGAGTGCTGTGTTTTTGATAAACAGTCCCAGCCATCTGGTCACTGCGACTCCCAACTGCTCCATCCGCAAGGGACTTCACTGTCAAGAGCGAACCTTCTCCCGAAGTTACGGTTCTATTTTGCCTAGTTCCTTCACCCGAGTTCTCTCAAGCGCCTTGGTATTCTCTACCCGACCACCTGTGTCGGTTTGGGGTACGATGACTTGTAATCTGAAGCTTAGAGGCTTTTCCTGGAAGCAGGGCATCAATGGCTTCACCACCGTAGTGGCTTCGTCTCGTGTCTCAGTGTTGTGTCTCCGGATTTGCCTAGAAACACCACCTACGCACTTTCACCAGGACAACCGTCGCCTGGCCCACCTAGCCTTCTCCGTCCCCCCATCGCAATTACAAGTCGTGCAGGAATATTAACCTGCTTCCCATCGACTACGCCTTTCGGCCTCGCCTTAGGGGTCGACTCACCCTGCCCCGATTAACGTTGGACAGGAACCCTTGGTCTTCCGGCGAGCGGGCTTTTCACCCGCTTTATCGTTACTTATGTCAGCATTCGCACTTCTGATACCTCCAGCAACCCTCACAGGCCACCTTCAACGGCTTACAGAACGCTCCCCTACCCAACAACACATAGTGTCGCTGCCGCAGCTTCGGTGCATGGTTTAGCCCCGTTACATCTTCCGCGCAGGCCGACTCGACCAGTGAGCTATTACGCTTTCTTTAAAGGATGGCTGCTTCTAAGCCAACCTCCTGGCTGTCTCTGCCTTCCCACATCGTTTTCCACTGAGCGGTAATTTGGGGACCTTAGCTGGCGGTCTGGGTTGTTTCCCTCTTCACGACGGACGTTAGCACCCGCCGTGTGTCTCCCGGATATTACTTACTGGTATTCGGAGTTTGCATGGGGTTGGTAAGTCGGGATGACCCCCTAGCCCAAACAGTGCTCTACCCCCAGTAGTATTCGTCCGAGGCGCTACCTAAATAGCTTTCGGGGAGAACCAGCTATCTCCGAGTTTGATTGGCCTTTCACCCCCAGCCACAGGTCATCCCCTAACTTTGCAACGTTAGTGGGTTCGGTCCTCCAGTTGATGTTACTCAACCTTCAACCTGCCCATGGCTAGATCACCCGGTTTCGGGTCTACACCTTGCAACTAGACGCCCAGTTAAGACTCGGTTTCCCTACGGCTCCCCTATACGGTTAACCTCGCTACAAAATGTAAGTCGCTGACCCATTATACAAAAGGTACGCAGTCACCCCGAAGGGCTCCCACTGCTTGTACGTACACGGTTTCAGGTTCTATTTCACTCCCCTCACAGGGGTTCTTTTCGCCTTTCCCTCACGGTACTGGTTCACTATCGGTCAGTCAGGAGTATTTAGCCTTGGAGGATGGTCCCCCCATATTCAGACAGGATGTCACGTGTCCCGCCCTACTCGTTTTCACGCTGAGTTTGTTTTCGTGTACGGGGCTATCACCCTGTATCGCCGGACTTTCCAGACCGTTCCACTAACACACAAGCTGATTCAGACTCTGGGCTGCTCCCCGTTCGCTCGCCGCTACTGGGGGAATCTCGGTTGATTTCTTTTCCTCGGGGTACTTAGATGTTTCAGTTCCCCCGGTTCGCCTCGTTAACCTATGTATTCAGTTAACGATAGTGTGACGAATCACACTGGGTTTCCCCATTCGGACATCGCCGGTTATAACGGTTCATATCACCTTACCGACGCTTTTCGCAGATTAGCACGTCCTTCATCGCCTCTGACTGCCAGGGCATCCACCGTGTACGCTTAGTCGCTTAACCTCACAACCCGAAGATGTTTCGTAAAACACCATCGTGTTGCGAAAATTTGAGAGACTCGAACACACCGCTTTTCATTTCTTATTACGGAGAAAGGAAACAGTGTGTCGTTTCAATTTTCAGCTTGATCCAGATTTTTAAAGAGCAAATATCTCAAACGTGACTCGTTGTTAATACAACGGAATCAGTTTTGAGATA
>CALLKD010000078.1 GCA_938008595.1 uncultured bacterium
TGCTCCGACTGCTCCGACTGCTCCGACTGCTCCGACTGCTCCGACTGCTCCGACTGCTCCGACTTCGTCTCGTAGCAAGGAGCAGTTACGCCCGTTGCCCGGCCTGGATAAAGTCTTAGCGGTTGAGCGGGTAGGTGCGCAGCAGACTAAAACAGGAAAAGCGTACTTGAGTTTCTTCCGATGGGGGGAACGCGGAGATAGCCTACTCACGGAAGCTAAGTATTCTAAGCTGCTTAACGCGGTCAAGCAGGGGGACGTCAAAACAATACTCGAAGAACTTGAGGCCACATACCCGCATTCTAGTATAAACAGGGCTATCGTCGCACGGCTACGGCAGTTAAACGACGTGCGCGGCTCGGTCAGCTTGAGCGTGCAAATTAAGCCCCCACCGAAGTCTACGTGGGCTGGCGCGTATGATCTGGTGTCGCACACTATCCTCCTGCACCCATCGAAGGGGCTTAGCCGCGGAACGCTTCTACACGAACTCGTCCATGCGTACACGGCGATTCAGATTGAAAATATAAAGCGGGGGAAGATCCCGAAGACAGAAGCGTATGTTCAGCTAAACCGTGTGTACAACGATGTGAAGAAGTATCTCGCAGAGCGCGGCGTTACGGCGTACGCGATGGATAGTTTACATGAGTTCGTTGCGGAAGCAATGTCAGACGCAGGGTTCCAGACGATACTACATGAGTTTGAGGCGGTAGGGAAGAAGTCTGCGTGGACTAAGTTCGTAGACGTAGTTGCGAAGCTATTAGGTCTCCGCAATACTGACGGGCTCGCCCGAGTTATGTCTCTCGTAGATGAGGTTGCGTTCTCGCAGATAGAAGGCGGTAAGTCGCTATCGTACCTCGCCAAAGACTTTACTGGGTTGCAGATGTACGCTCAGTCTACGATCGAACCTACCGAGGAAGAAAACGCGGCTCGCATACGCTCCGTTACGAAGGTTCCTACTACGGCTACGCGGTTCTCATCGGCACTTACCCGCTTAGCAAACTTGGCGCTTACCATCGCACCAATGGATAAGTTTGTCAGGCATACGTCTCGTTATTTTTCTGGCATGCCGATCAACCCGATGACGGTTATTAACCGACTGCGACAGGAACGCACTAACTTTGAAGACACCCTGGCTACTGAGGCGACCCGTAATGTCCACTTGTGGGATAAGCTCTTCTCTGCTGACCAGAAAAACCAGATTAACCTTGTGGCTGACCGTATGGCGAGTACGCTTCTTGATCCTCGTCTGCCGCTATCGGCTCAGGAGTTTACACAGGATGAATGGACTAGGCGCGGACTAGATCAGAAGTTCGGGTCGTACGCAGAATCATACGCGCAGACGAAGGGAGCGTATGAGGCCCTCAATAAGCCGCAGAAGGACGCTATAGGCACGATGTTTGAGGCGGTTAAGTCTCTGACTAACCGGTATCTCGACGCGCTTACTACGCGGTATATGGAGAGCTTGGACCCGGAGAAATTCTCCCATGAGGAGCGGGTTAAAGCGGCTACGAAATTCCGGGATAATTTCAAACTACTACCCGGGGCGTACATGCCTAATATGCGTATCGGTAAATACCTCCTTTCGGTAGGCAATATCGTTACGCAGCCGGATGGTAGTCGTAAGTTCGTACGGCAATATATCGAAGGCTTGGAGTCACATGCGGCGGCTGTGCAACGGGTGAAAGACCTGGAAGCCGCCGGGAAGCACGCTTTCTTCGAGGAGAAACAGGCGTTCCATGAGCGAGTGGAAGGCGTGGGTGCGGAAGTAGTCAATCGGATGGAGGGGGCATTGCGGGCAAGTTTCGCGCGTAGGTCAGGGGTAGACCCTAACAGCGAAGAAGCGGCTGCGTTTGAGCAGGCCGTAAATTATACGGTTAGCGTACTCCGCGAAGCCGCTATCGACGCGCTACCCGAGTCTTCGTTCTTCAAAAACCAGCAGCGCAGAGAGTTCATCGCCGGCCAATCGCAGGATCGCATTCGCGACTATCTCCTGTTTACGATGAAGATGTCGCATCGGATCGGTGATGCGGAATTTGGACTGAAGCAGTACAACGAACTCGCGAAAATGCGGGACCATATACGTCAGGCTAAGCAGGGCGTGTCGTCTTCGTCGCGCGTTATTCCGGAGATGTCTACGGTATATAACGCTATGGCAGAGCGGGTTCGTGGAAGTATGAAGTCCGGGACAAACGGGCTTACGGATATGCTGTCTCGTATCTCGTTCGCCATGTATCTGTCTAGTCCGTCCCAGTTCTTCGTCCAAGCTACGCAGCCGTATACGTACTGGGCGGCAAAAATGATCGGATCGGGGCACGACGCCGCGGATGTCTACGGCAAACTGAATAAGTGGATGTTTAAGAATCTTACGAATAAGCGGCTGCGTCAGCAGAGTTTAGAAGATGAGTTATACACCCCGGAGATAGAGACTGCGCTGGATACCTTCCGCACAGTTACCCTCGACGACGTACTAGAAGGGCGGATTAGTAAGCCAGTCGGCGACTACGTACTGTCTAAGGAACAGATCAACGCGGCTATGTCCGCTATGTCGCCCGAAACGCAGCAGAAGATCGCCCTTCGGCTCGCGCTTGACCGCGGTCTTGTTGACATCTCTCTCGTCCACGAAGGGCGCCGGCGCGCGTCTGAGGCTACGGTAGATACGGAGGCAGGCACGGCCATCCCGCTAATTACTCGCGCATGGCACGGGTTTGAGAAAGTGTTGGCCCTTCCTATGCAGAAGTCCGAGACTTGGGTACGCATGTCTACCATGCTATCCGGATTCGAACTGGCTCGTGAGAAGGGTATGTCATTCTTGGACGCCGTACTGTGGTCCGAGAACATGACCCGCGAGACCCAGTTCGATTACACGTCTCCTAACCGGGCGCCCGTGCTTAACAATCCTACTGCACGGCTCCTGTCAAACATGCAGACGTTCCGCATTAATACGATCGCGTCGTCGTTGATGGACATGCACGATGCGTTCTCTAAGGCGTCTACGCCGGAGGAGAAGAAGGCGGCTCGTACTGCGCTTATGTGGATGTACGCTTCTACTGCGTCTCTCGGAGGCGTGGCAGCGGTTCCGTTCGCTGGCCTGGCACTGTGGATTACGAGTCTACTGATTTCATCGGTAGACGATGACCCGCAAGATGTGGACTTGAAAGAGGAGCTAGATAAGGCCCTGCTATCGGGTCCATTCGGAACCGTGTTCGCTCGCGGTATCCCGGCGGCGCTCGGGGCTGACATATCGAAGCGCGTAGCCCTGAGCGACCTGGTAACTATTCCGTTCGCCGACATGCCGGACTACATTGAAGGTCGTGCTGCGTCAGATAGACTCGCCGCTACTATTCTCGGTCCGACGTTCGACGCATCTGTTCGCATGGGCTTGGAAGCGCGTAAGGCCATGCGAGACGGCGACTGGGTTAAGTTCCTTACCGTATTCATGCCTAAGATGTTAGCTGACGGCGTGAAGGCCGCCGATATGGCTACGAACGGGGTGCGCACCGCCGACGGTACTATGCTGATTCAAGACCCTAGCCCGTGGGATGTTATATCCGCAGCACTCGGTATCCGTTCGACGGACGTATCACTTCAGCGCGATCTGAATGCGTATCAGGTGGTCGGCGACCGCGAGTTGGCCTATACGAAGGGCCGGATCATGGACAAGTATGTGCGCGCGGTGCAGGAAAACGGCGACATTACGGACGCGCTCGCAGATATGATGCAGTGGAACGGACTGCATCCAGACGCGGCGATCGAAGGGACGGCGATCCGCGCGGCGATCCGCGCTGCGTTCCGGCAACAGACGGCGCCCGCGCAGACCGTCGATGAGCGGCTGGCGACCCTGGCGGAGCGCAGATAAAAAAGAACCCGCCGGAGGGGGGCCACGGCGGGTTAACAGGGGGAGGAGAGATGGAGCAGGGAGAAGTCTAGCCCGTAGTCGCGGAGGTGTCAAGCGGAATCACGTCGTCGGTAGATAGCTACGTCCCACGGGTCTGGTTACGTATATCTTTGGGTCGTTCATATCCAGTCCCATTCTCCAGTCGGTTCAGTGGGGTGCTCAAACAACCTTCCGCCTTGCGCGTCAAGCTCTAACAACTCCATAATCTGCCTCGCTATTCCTTCGTTGTAGATATACATCACGTCTTTCGCGAACGGGTTGTGTCCGGAGTATGGGCAAACGTGGTAATACACCTGCCCTCCTACGGTGCTCGTGCGGACGACGTATCTGCGCCCCCGATGAATGATCTCCCGCGGGTCACTCATGCTAGTAGCTCTGATATATCCCGCAGTTGGCGCATAGATGCCCTTCGGGCGTAAGATAAAATAATTGGTTGCCGCAGTCACACTCGCGTACTAGCTGCCCGGGGGAAGGGGCGAACTCGAACCGCCACATCCCTTTAACTGCGTGGCATGCCGGGCACTCGAACCGCGTTACTCCTACTGGCGCGGTCGCCTCCCATGTGTGGTTGCACCCTAGACAGAATGCCGCTCCCTGACCAATCTGACGTATTTTTGGGGCTTTTATAGGAATGACGTTACTCATCGTCGTTCGTTTCCGCCCACGCGAGCCAACCGGCGGCGGTGTCGTTCGCTAGGAGCATCGCACGCAAGTAGCCCTCCGCTTCAATCGTCCCAGTACGAAGCCCATCGGCTTTCATGTCGTCGTATAGGCGCTTAGCGTCATCTCTGTGCTGCGCTAGTTCTTCCACGAGGTTACGTAGAGCGCGTTCCCAGTTCGGGTCTCGTTTGCGCGCCCGCTCTACTTGGTACGCGACCATGCACTTGATCGCGTCTACGATCTCACTGTCAATCGTGTTCATGCTTCCACCTCTGTAGCGTCGAGAATCATCGTTGGGTCAAACGGGTTCTGCACCTTACGCGCCGCGCAGCGACGACGAATTTCTCTGGTCGCGTCACCGAACAACGGGTCTTTCTGCGCGATCGACGTAACGTTCTCCATGGCGAGGTCCGTTCCGATCGACTGTAGTCGCAGGGTCCACGTAGGGACCGCCGGGAGCTTGTACGCGGTCTGCGCGCCGAGAGACTTCCTGGTCTGCCGTCCCGCCCTTGCTCCCCCGGTGAAATACCCGCGCTCGACCAGCCAATCTTTGACCTGCCGGATGTCCATCCGCATTGTCTTCGCTACCCACTCAGCGAACACCGGCACGTTCACTAGCATAGTGGATTCTTCTGGCTTGTCAAACCGATATTCGTAGCGCAGATAGATACGAGACGGGTTTACGCTCGGGTTCATGTGGAACACGGTCAGCGCCCCGCCGCCTTGTTTCTCCATGTATCCCATGATGATGCTAGCGCCGAGATATTCCGACGCGAACCGAGCAAGCGCGTCCCCTGGGTTAGAGACCATATCCGCGCGGGTGTGGCGTTCTGTGCAAACTTTATCCGCTACCCACTGCAACACTCGACCTACGTCAAACTCAATCAGCCCCAGGTCTTTCAGGATACGTCCGGCCACACCGGCAACGGCCATCGTCGCCACAGCGAAGCGTTCGTCAGCCCGCGCGGCCAGTAGATGTTCTACTTGCTGTGACGCAGAGTTAACCATCCCTTGAAGGTCGTCGTATCGCGACATCAGCGCCCGTAGGAACTCCCGGCCGACGTGCCCGTGGTTTGCACGGATGAAGGCGTCGATCGTTTTACCGCGGGCTTGCGTGATCGCAGTGTCGCGCGGCACTGGTAGCTCAATCAGCCGATTAAGCTCCGCCGTTGCGTTCGCCTTGAACATGAGCTTCGACGACAGGAACTGGTTCGTCGTTACGACTCCGATCGTGCACCACGAGGCCCCTTCTCGGTCGCTTCTATCGCGTTTCAGCGTTCCGCGGTCACGCCCGTTCGTGATGTTATAGAGTAAGTCGCTGATCGCCTGATCTTGTACGTTCGTGATTTCGTCGATCGCAACGGGTAGGTTCGCGTAAATGCCGAACCGCTTCTGCGCGAACTTCTCGCTATCGACGGCGAGCATGAGCATCTTGTACGGGTCGCCGTACGCGGACAACCCAAGTTTGCACGTAAGCGTCTTGCCGTTACCTGAGTCCCCGACGAGAGACACCGTTGCACCGCTTAGCCCGGTAAAGGACATTAACGGAGCGCCGATCTCACACAATAGGGCGAACGCTAGCGGCTCCATATTAGGTTGGGCGTATAGCTTGCTGATCGTCTTAAACCCGTTCAACGCCGTCTGGCGATCCCCCTTCGCTCCGAGCGATTTGACTATATCGGGCGCTGCGCGGCTAATACCTACATGCCGAAATGACCCATCATGTGAGATCGCTTCTTCGCCGATGACGAAGCTCGGTGAACTGGAATCGCGTTCCTTCCATCCCATCGTGGCGTACAGGGTGTCGCGTTTCTGTGTAGACCTAATCCTCTCCAGGTAGCCGCCCATATAGAACCTCATTCGTGTCAGGTTTTCTTGGCTCAGTACGGAGATACCTGCGCCAAGTAAGGTCTTGTGTAATTCCCGCTGATCTGCGAATACCCGTGTCTCTACTACTAAGTCCTTCGTTTCTTCGTGCGGGAGCTTGTACTTAAATATAGCAACCTCAGTCCGCAGTCCATCGTCATATGCTACCGTTACGGGGTACAAGTCGTGCGGGTAGAACGTCACCCACTGATCGTCGATCTTGATCTGTAGTCCGTCTTCCGTGCGGCGAAACCCCTGTGGCGGCTCAAACCCCTGATCGTGCTTGATCGGTTCCGGATCAGGGTATCCGAGTTTGATCGGGGAATTGATCTTCCCGAAGAAACTGCACGACTCGCATAGCGACGGGTTAACTTCGTGGAACTTCCTGCACGTAGTTCCCCCAGTCGCGTTCGCGCGCCACTGTTCCGCCTTTGCTTCGGTCTCTTCCCGGCGGTAGAACGGGTGCCCCTGCGAATACTCGTGGATCGCATCCGGTTCCGTCGCGAACGCCGCAACGCCAAGGGTAGCGTACCACAGAGGCTCCGCGACGTTTCCCTGCGCAGCTTTAACGAAACTCAACTGCGCACATGCGTTCGCCGCTTTGTTAACTGAAAACGGGCGGGGGTTGCTGATGCCTTCCAGGTATACCGACGCCTGCGAGTTTACCTTCTTCGTGACGCCGAGGTTGATCTTCCTACGCTTCGTCGCCTCGTTCAACAATGCAACGAACTGATGCGGCGTCGGGGGGGTATACCCATCGACCGTCGATTGTATTGCCTGCACCGGCTTCCAAAGGGATGGGTTCTTTTTATTATGCGACCCCACCGGGCGTAGGACTCCGGCGTTATTCGCGGTAATCGCGGGGTCCGGGACTACCCCGTATGCGTCGAGGACTCGCTTAAAAAGAGACGCGACGTTACCCCATACTACGGATGTGATATGTTCAGATAACGGCCATACAGCGTACACGCCATTACCGGAAGAAATGATGTACGGGAATAAGAACCCGGAGGCAGCGCAGAAATCCTTGATTGACTGCACTGCATCTTTCTGCGTCGCGTGCGGTTTCTCAGGCCCCACGTCGAGGTCAAGAAAAAACGCGCGGGATGAATGCGCGTTATCTGACTTTCTCTTCGTGTTACTTTGGAACGTGTTTGTGGCCAGGTATATGTCAGACGCACTGCCTCTATCGGCCGAGGAGATAAATATCTCAAGCTCGTCTAACGCAGAAAAGAACCTGTTCCTAAATAGTCGCTTCCCGTTATCCCCTATGATGTCAAGTAATTCAGACGCGCAATAGAAGCCGTTCCCCTCCGCGGGCAACACTGCCCGCAGGTAGTCTCGCATCTGCATATTTATTTACTCGAACGGTTTGATTATCTGCCGAATGGCGTTACTGCGGGCTTCCCCGGTCAGCCCCCCGCGGTAAGGCAGCTTGCCCGCCTTCGCCGCATTAAACACAGCCCACGCAAGGGCGATCCATCGTGCTTCGTTGTCTTTTTCTTTGAACCCGATGTCTCGGTTCATCCATCGGCGCACGGTAGATATATGAACTTCCAGTATCCGAGCTAAGTCCGCACGGGTAAGCCCGCACTTCTCGAACACATTAATGGACCACGGGATAAATTTAGGGTCCATTCGCCCACCAACCGAGAGTAAGCAGCAACGCGGATGTAATGAAGATAGTTACCATAAGTCCCTTTGCCTGAGTATCTAACCACTCAGACCTAACTACTTCCCGGAACATAATAGCAGAGAACCCAACTCCTATCAAGCCGGTAATCGTAAAATAAGCCGCTAAGTATTTCATTCCGTTATGTCCATGATGAGCGGCATGAGGTTCACTTCGGTGTTACTGAACATATGTAACCAAGCCGCAGCGGTCTCCATGTCGTTAGCCGCAATTGCGTCGAGCAGTGCCATTGCGCATTCCCGCGGGTCTTCTTCTACGCAATTAGCTCCATACGTATTATACAAATCTCGGATCGCCGCCGCTGTGTATTCGAGAAACGCGCTTACGTTCGTGTTCATACGGCCTCCTCTAACTCCTCAATCACAACCTGACTATGCACACCTAAGTGTACGAGCAGCCCGGCGGGAACTCTGCGCGCAGAGTTCAGCGCACGAGAGATAGAGCTAGCACTGTACCCGTACGTGCTCGCCACTTGGTTCTGCGAAGTCATCTCGCACAACGCAGTAAGTCTGGCGCGAACCTCGTCGTCCGACACCTCGCACCCCGTCTTGTTATCCACGTATATCCGCCGGCGTTTCATCTGTATGCCTCAGAAGGTAAGGCGCGGAAGACCCGCGCCTTTGCCGGTCAGTATAGCGGGGGCTGCGTGTTTGTCACAGTCCGAGCGATCGAGCCAACTCGTCGTCGTTCAGGTCTGCGACGGACTGCGGCGGCGGGGCCACGTCGGCGAACAGGTCGAGGCCGGGCGCAGCGGGGGGCGTAGGCGCGGGCGCCGCCGGGACCACGCTGAGGGCCGGGGGGGCCGCCTTCGCCGGCTCAGGGGCGGGCTTCGGGGCTTCCACGGGCTTCGCCGCTTCGACGACCGGAGGCTTCGGCGCGGGCAGCGCCTTGACCGTAGGCGCGGCGAGCGCCCGCACGTCATCCGTCTCCCGGAGGGCCAGGAGCTTCTGCACCGACGGCCGCGGGTACAGTTGCCCGAACCGGAACGCCAGCACCGGGTACGTGAACGCCGGGTCGAAGCTGATGATCGTCTGGCACACCACGAGGTCCGTAACCCCGTTCTTCTGCATCTCGCGAACATACGTCGCGAAATTCTTGAAGCTCGCCGGGGGAATGTCCAGGTGGTACACCATCGTGTTATCTGCGCCGGGGACGCGGACGCAGACGATCAGACGCTTCTTGTCCGCGCAACGCTTACCGCCTCCTGCGTTGCCATCGGCCCCTACCGCCGTGCCGAACTGGTTGTGCTGGCACGCAGCGCAGTTCTCGCTCTGCTTATTGCGCGCAGCCGGGTCCGGGGAAACGCCGTCTTCCGAGAAGCAGTCCGGAGCTTCCTTCGTCGGATTCTTCGGGTCGTACTTCTGGATGTAGAACGTCTTCCGTGGGTTAGGCCACGCGCCGAACACGACGGCCTGTAGGCTCGACGCCACGTTGCCGGCCGCATCGAGAATCACGCGGGGTTCCCCCCCCCGGTAAGTTAACCATGAAGCGCGTTCCGTTCAGACTGATGGACGGGAACGCATTGCTACCGCCGAGGCCGGCGAGAAGCTCGGCGGATGCGTCGGGGGAGATGAGGTCGGCCAGTTCAGCGAGAAGTTTCGAGTCAATCATTTCGATTACGCCTTGTTGAATTTAACAACACGCTCGGTAGTAACAGTAACACCGGGCAGCTTCGACATATCAAGAGTATCACCTACTACAGCACTGATGCCGGAGGCGTTCAGGGCTTTGTTTAAGATACTGAAGTCCCCCCTAGCTAGAATCCACTTATATACCTCCGCCCAGTCGGTTGCGGTAAACCTGCGTTTAGTCTCGAAGTGGGTGTTCGCTACCCCACGGTTCGTTACTGACTCCACTCCTAGCGTATCCATTTGCCCCGCGGCCCATTGCTCCAATTCCTTCTGCCGCGCCTTGATCTTCTCTACCTGTGAGTCACAGCCGCCTTCCAAGGCGCTCTTCATCTCACGCAGCCGCAGGTACTCCCGCTGCGCCGCCTCCATCGAATCCGGAACCTCCGAACTTACTACTACATCCCCGGTTTCAAAACCGTAGTGCTGCATGAGCCATACGAGTTGGTTTTTCAGCCGCTCTCGGAACTGCGCATCGCCATTATCTACTGCGGACGCCGTACGCGCTAGCGCGGCAATTACCCGGTCTGGTGTAACGTCGGTCACTTATGTTTCCCCCCTAACCTGCGTGGGCTGAACGCTCTGCGTCCAGGGCCGTACTTCTTTACCCTTTTATAAACCCCTCCATACGACATGTTTAGCTTAATCGCCCAGTCTAGCAGTGTCAATCTGTTTCCATCAAACTCGTACGTAGTTTCTCTGTCTCGTCGCATGTTCTCTTCCTCCACACAAACGCCCTCGGGTTTTTCGTTCCGACGGCTCGCTCACCTTCTACCGCCCCGCGTTCGCGTAGCCATGATAACGCAGGGCTTACATCTGATCTAGCCATGTCGAGGATTTCTGCGATTTCTGCGCAGGTAATCCCTCCTTCGGGTATCAGTTGTAGTACCTGCGCGCATAGAGACTTCTTAGTCGGCGCAGGTGTTACCGGAACCAGCGATAGTACCCCGGATGTAACCCGAACCTCACCGCGCTTAATTAAGAAATCTACTACACCCCACGCTTCATACACCGGCATGCGAAGCTCTACACCGACGGTCTCTGTTGTAATACGCCGACCGTCCGCGATTAAGCGAAGTAAGGCCCGGACCGGGTGAGACGCCATAGTAAAACTCATACTGCGGTCTCCGAGTTCATGGTGTAGTGCGTAGCCATTAGGATCGTGTTGAATGCTTCGGGGTCGAGTAGCTTCCGTGCTGTTTCCATGAATATAGTAGCTTCGAGCGTAGGCGTCAAGACTTTTGTAGCCATGCTAATCGCTGTACGACGTACTGCAACGGCCTCCTGCGCCCGCCGACGCCAGTCCGACTCGTCGGGGTTATTGGCTAACTGTAGCTCGATCTTACGGATTTCGTCCTTCACGGTACGAATCAAGGTGCGCAGTTCTTCCGGCGTCATGCGCTCGAAAGGACGTTCGAGTTTCACTCTAAAATCTCCACGTAAGTTCGTACGCAATCGTCGTTTAATAGATCGAAACATCCTATTCCAGGAATCCTAACTTCGTAGATTACGCGGGGCATATCAGGCGGCCCACATTCTATGTACGTAACTTGCACTACCGTACCTATTCTAGCCCCTAACAACGATCTCAGTAGAACCCCGAGTTTCATTTCTCCGGCGTTCATATCACTCCTCCCCGTGATGCCCCGTAAGTAAGTCTAGGATGGCTTGTTGCAGCCGGCCTTTTTCTTCCAAGGACTTATAGACCTTGCGTTCCACTGAAGTCGCAGATATACGTACGATCGTCATGTGGTTCTTTTGCCCCGGCCGTTTGATGCGGGCGTTCGCCTGTTCGTAGGTTTCGTTCGACGCATAGGGGGCGTACCAGATTACCGTGCTCGCAACTTCCAGGTTTATCCCGTGGGACATCGCTCGCGGGTGAGCCACTATAATCTGTGCCTCTCGTCGGCTCTTTGTCCTGAAGTCACTGAAAATTTTCGACCGCGCAGCGTCCGATACTGACCCGTCTATCACGGATACGCCGTATCCGTCCGTCTTTAACTGAGATAATAGCACGCCGATTACGGAAGTAAACGGCACGAACACGATCACTTTCTCATCACAGGCGTCGATGATCTCCCGTATAGCGTCGTATCGCGGCTTCACATCAAGTAATGCGACCTGTTTATCTTCTCCGTATATAGCGCCACATGCCGCCTGAATGAGTTTGTTAGCGAGGACGGCGGCGTTAACCGCCGTGATGTTTACCCCCTTAACCTCCGTGCAGGACTCATCCAGCAGTTGCTTATGATGCTTCCGCTGTTCGTCTGTGAGGTCCACTGTCAGGTCGATATAGGACACGGGCGGTAGGTCGATACAGTCCTCTGTTCGGAACCGCACGCACGGGCGCATGTGTTTCGCTACGATCTCCTCCGCGCCCTCCCGCGGCTCCCACTTAAACTGCGTGACTTTCCGCATCACCATGTCGCGGAATGTACCGTAGCTTACTCCAGTTGACTTCGGACGAATCAGTTCTATTTGATGGTACGCATCCGTTGGTTCGTTCGGCGTCGGCGTCCCGGTCATCCCCCACACCCAAGTAGCGGTGTCCGTGAGCGTCTTTATAGCCTTATACGCTCCTGTCTTATTACGGGCTACCTGCGCTAGCTCGTCGATAACTACCATGTCAAACTGACCACGAAGTAGCTCCGCTCGGACCCGAACGCTTTCAGCGTTGAGGATACATATCCTGGCCCGCTTCGCTAGTTTTTCCTTACAAATGCTTGGGGAGCCGCGGAGGATATCGTGCGACAAATGCGGGAAGTTAAGGAATATCGTTGACCCCCACACGTCTTTCAACGTCGATCGCGGGGAGATAATGAGCACGCGGTTTACCTGCTTCGCGCGAATCAGGTAGTCGATGGCCCATAGGACGGCAAGGGTCTTGCCGGTGCCCATCCCGTTAAGCACGAACATACGCCGATATACAGTACACATATCGGCAGTAATTCGCTGATGCCGCATCGGGGTATACGGGCCACACCAGTTATATCCGTAATGGATAGGACTCGGCGCTGCGATGTTCATGTTACGAAGGAGTCGCACTGCATCCAAGGTGTGCGGGATCGCAACTACGTCTACCCCCTCCACCTTCGCCCGCTTCGTGTTCGGTAGAGTCGCCAACTCCGGCTGATCCGGAATGATAATGTGCTGCTTAATTACTTTCATCGAGGAATTCCAAGTAATTAGTGGCTACGTACCAATCGTGTGAATACCCCGGGATATTACATAAATATGCATTACAGAACGGGGGCTTGTCGTAAACCTGAACTGTAGTCCCCCTCGGCGTTACACACGTATCGGGCCCCATAAATAGATTAATACCGCGTCTAAGTCTCGCTAATCTCATCTAAAAACTCCAAGTCCCCTTCATGTATGTTTATATACTGATTGCTCCCGGGGACACTACATACGTAGATACCCCGTACGAACCATTCGCACAATACCTGCACGGTGGTTCCTGCGGCAATCAGTCCTACTGGTGTTCGTAGTGTAGCTAAGCGCATAGAAAAGAGGGCGCGTGTTACCGCGCCCTCCCGGGTGTTACTCAGCGGCCGGGGCGCCGCCCTTCATAGCCAGGATGCGCTCTGCGACCTGCTTGACCGCCGGGTCCGCCAGCAGATGCGCGATGCGCAGCGCCGTGGTCTTGGCCTTGTCGCCGCTCGGGTCCGCGATCGGCTTCAGGTCTTCCGCCACATCCGGCGCGGTCTTGCCGGTCGTCGCCGCGTACACAGCCAAGTACGCCGTGATGAGGATCGACAGGTTCATGGTCGGCGTACGCGGCACACCGGCAGCGATCGGGCTGGCGTTCGTGAAGAACGCCTCGCCTTCCTCAGCCAGCCTCGCCACGACAGCGCGCATGTCCGAGACCACGGTGTCTTCGGCCTTGCTGACGATGGCGGACTTCAGGCCGAGCAGCGCCAGTCGGACCCACACCGGCTTGGAAAACTGCGCCAGCGAGAATACTTCCTTATCGGCTTCGATCCACTTCCCCTCGGCGTCGCGGCGCCGTTCGGTCGCTGTCAGGGCGAAGGTATTGGTTGCGGTATCGACGGTATAGTCGAAGCCGACGCGCTTCGGACGCGGCTTCACGACCTTCGTTTCGGCAGTGAGACCCAGGTCAATCGATTCGGGAGAGTTCATCTCGTAAGCTCCTCAGAAATTTGGACAATTCGTGGATGTCAGATTCAGACCGGACAACAAGGTACTGACCTTGTGCTTCTACTATAGCGGCCTGTTGCCGGCGTTGCAAGGGGGTTAGTTCATTCTTTCCGCCGGGGTCTTTCGTTTCGATGCCGATAAACCAGCCGTGCAGACAGAGAATGAAATCCGGAACCCCCCGTACTCCGTAGCCCGTCTGCACCGGCATGTACCACCAGCACGACGGCCCAAGCGACTTCAACACCCAGATCGGAAGAGCACACGTCTGAACTCCAGTCACC
>CALLKD010000079.1 GCA_938008595.1 uncultured bacterium
CGTCGGTGTTGCATACACACGAGTTGTTGTGGTGAAGTACAGAGTTTCCACACCACTGTGAGGACCGTGACTTACGGTTGCAATACGTCCGTTATTGCTTTGTCCTGTAGTACCTGTTACCGCACCTCCCGAACCTGTCTTAAGCACCAATGACGTAGTGTCCTTACCAGACGTGAGAGAGAGTGCTGCACGAATGTTGTATTTGAATACAATTGGGTTTGCGAGTGTATCAAATACATACACGAAATGGCTTGTTGGACTTGTACGAGCACCCATTCCCATTCCAAAGGCAACCGTGTTTGTAACAGTTGAAGCATCTGCAAGCCAGTAACAGGCACGAATGTTATCCGTTGAAACGGCAGCAGGCACTGTACCTCCAACACTAGAAAAAATGCCCCAATTTAAACCCTTCACCACACAAAGTCCACCGTTTGTCGTCGTTGCATTAGTAGTTGCCATAATGCAGCGCAAGTCTTCAATTACATAGGCTGTACCTGATGAAATAGTTCCTGCAGTAGAAGTGAGGGTAATGCTGGTGTCTGAACCAATTGCAGAGATTTCATACCACGTACTAATCTGTGTCGGATCAGTAGAGCCAAATCCAATACGATTACCCACACACACCTTGTTTGTTGAAAAGAGCGTGCTAACACCGGTAACGGCAGTACCTGAAACAGATACCGTACCGGTAGTCTCAAGCTCATAGGTCATGCGGAAACCACGAATGGTGTACGCAGTTGCTGTTGGAAACGTAACAGTCACAAACCCCTTCCATGTCCACACAGCACTCCTTCTATCAAATGAGTATGCGTTAATACGGCGTGTTGCTGCTGCTGTTGCGTTATCAGCAAGAAAGACCCAATCAATTTCCGCTGCTGCATTATTTTGCCAACGCACTGCCCACGGAAATGCAGAGGCAATTGCCGTTGATTGTTCCATTGGACGAGCAATGGTTGTTGGCACCGGCCCTGCGTATCCTGATTCACCAGATCCTGCCACCTGTGTCATGAGTGTTCCAACCCCAAGTTTAGTCGAGTCGTACGCATCGATGTTGTAGCGGTACGAAGACTGTGAACCAAGACGGATGAATGATGCGCGTGTAGCCATACTAGTATTCTAAACTTCTAAATAATCAATGTTAATTTGCACGTTTCCGGTACCGTTAATCGAACAGTATAAAACTTGGTCAACTCCTCCCTCAACGAAGTTTGGATGATTGTTGGTGCCGTACAATCCCCCAGTTCTTGGTGCCAGATATTTCTCGAAGTCAGTTCCTCCAGATGTAAACCTGAATGAAATACTGGTCATGGTGGTATCAAGAGAGAACTTACTGGTATATACACGAACCTTCTTTCCTGAAGCGGGTGTATGCACCGTACCTGACGCAGAAAGTGATGTGGTCTTCTTCAATACTGCATTTCCCTCAACTTCTGAAGGATTAATACGCGTATTTGTGGCGTCCTTAATCCCGATTATGCTTGTACCTGGATTACTTCCAAGAACAAGCGCATCAGCCCTCTTTGGGAAGAGGCTCGTGGCAAATACACCACTGGCAACCACCAGTAATCCCTTCAAGAACAACCGCTTTCTGTTACCTGCAAACTCCCCATCTGAAAGAATGCCATCAAGTTCCTCGGGCTCAATATACCCCTCTTCTACACGCGAAATACGCACGTCTCCTTCGTACGCGTCCTCATGTGTTTCAGGCAGTCTATTCGAGCCGGGCAATTTCATTCGTTCATGAAGCCATACAGCAAAATCCCCCATTGCTTCAAGTGGATAATCTCAACAATGTAGTCGTTTGCCCCACAACCCTATTGTTAGTATAGCCCATACTCACTCGCAGATTTGGTACTAAAAAGTGTATGTATGGGGACTAGTAGTACGTGAAAGGGCCGCACACTGCTGTGCGGCCCTCCTCCTTCAAGACGATACAAGAAACAGCGCTACCCCCGTCACAAAAACAGCGAAGAGCGCTCCCAACGTTGCATAGGCATAACGTGCGTGCGTATGCCGAGCACGAACCCCGTTGTTACGAAGGGTCAGGAGCGTGAGAAGGAGGAATGCTCCCACCAGCACCCAGTGCACCTTAAGAAGCGTGGAGATCTCCCTCCCCTCTCCGTGCATGATTATGCCAAGCTCGATGAAGAGCACGGCAGCAATCAGCGTACCGTATGCCCATCCGAGCATCTGTTTGTGCTTGGAAATGAGCGCCGTTCTGTTTGAACAGCGGTGATTTGCAAGCTCCTGTCCCAAGGAGACGGCGCCACAAAAGTAGTGGAGCGATGCTCCGAGAAGGAACATGACGATAATCAAAATTAATTGTGCATGCATTCTGTTTCTCCCAGAAAAACGATCTTCGTCGACTATACCATACTCCCCGCTATGGCAGCACCGGCGCCAATGCGAGCGCTACAGAAAACGAAATCATAACCACCATGGAGAAAAAGAACACCCGTCGTGCCCACGAGACGTAGTCAGGAGAGCGGTATCCGCGTAGCGTGATGAAAAGCCAGGCAAGTCCAAACCCTAGTACGATGATCAAGTATCCATACCCTGCGTTTGAAAAGAAAAAGAGTAGTGGCGAGATAAGAACATAGGCGATGACAAAAAATAGTGTGTGTTGTTTTGCCAGAGCCACTCCCCTTTTGGCTGGCAGTATCGGCACGCCCGCTGCCACATACTCTTCCATACGAAATAGTGCAATGCCATAGAAGTGTGGAAGTTGCCAGAGTACTAGCGTAAGGAAAATAAGTAGTGCAGAACTATCTAATGAGTTTGTAACTGCGGTATACCCAACCAGCGCAGGAATACCTCCCGGTATCGTTCCTACAACAGCTCCCCACTCACTGTTTCGTTTGTAATAGCCATACACAAAGACATACATACAGAACCCAATGAAGCCAAGTAGTGCTGAAAGTATGTTTACAAACAGAGCTAGTGTACCAATACCAATAGTGCCAAGTATCCCTGCGTATATAAGAGCACCCCTAGGAGAAACTACTCCCGTAACAAGCGGGCGGTGCTTTGTACGCTCCATACGTGCATCCATCTCTCTGTCGACATAGTTATTGCACACAGCCGCTGAAGCGATGGTTCCCATAATTCCCACTACCGTAGCAAAAAGATGCGTGAGACTTCCATGCCACCCTGCAGCAAATAGAAATGCTGCAATAGTAGGAAGCGTGTTTCCGTATACAATCCCCGGCTTAGCAAGTCGGTAATATACCCGTATCGTACGTAGCACACTCATAGCCCTGGATTACGCTTCATATACGCATTCATTTGCTCTGGACTTGGCATCATGCGAGTACTCAGGTTCTGCATAATCCAAAGTGAACCAATGAGCAGTATGCTCACAATCAACATGGCGTACGCAAGCGATAGTAGCCGCTCTGTCCCCGCAGTGTTCCATCGTATATGCAAGAAGTACCGCACTTGTACAAGAAACTGCAAGAGAATGAGCAGAATAACAAGTGCAACTGATAGTGAGGGTGTAAATAATGAACGGGTGGCAACTGCGTAGGCAGCAAGCGTTAAGAGCACGGCGAGCACACCACCAAATAGATAGTCTCCAATAACACCCTTGCTGCGCTTTGGCCAAATGCCTACCTCTTCAAAATATGTTTTGTGTGAAATCATAGCGGTAATAGATATACGATAAGGAAAATAAAGAGCCACACAATATCAAGGAAGTGCCAGAACATGCTCCATAGAGCAAGCTTTCGCATTGAAGAGCGAGAGAGTGATCGTATAGATATGGAAATCATAAGTGCCAAGAGCCATACGAGTCCAATAAGAATATGCAGTGCGTGGGTACCAAGCAACACAAAGTATGCAGAGAGATACCCACTTACATTCCACCCATTGCCTGTCGCAAGTAGGTGTGCAAATTCAGTGCACTCCATATAGAGGAAGAGTCCACCAAGAATACCCGTGCCAAGAAGCGCTAGAAGTGTTCCCCGCTTGTTTGCACTTCGTGCTGCATAGAGTGCGATACCGCACATAATGCTACTTAGCAAAAGCACGAGTGTCTCAATGAGTACAAATGAGCCACCAAGCACTGGCCCATTTGCACTACCAAACATTGGATCTGCACGTAGGACTACATACGTTGCAAATAGACCTGAAAACAGCACGAGATCACTCATGAGGTATAGCCAGAAGCCAAATACCGTTCGTGAATCAGCAGCAAGCGCCTCTTCATGTACTCGTTCTCGTGAATGTGTGTGGTGCGTACTCATATCTATATAGCCAGAGATTCTACTAATCCCCTTCGTGCACGTGTTTCTATTTCTTCTACTTCCCGTGCGGTGATTACCCGCTCAGTGTCTTCAGAGAATACTCGCACACCGATACTTACAACTCCGCAAACAGCGGCAAGCGCAGCAAGAATCCAAAGGTGCCAGACAATTGCAAAGGCACAGACAAACGTAAACCCTGCAATGACAACTCCCATGATGGTGTTCTTGGGCATGAGAATGTCTTCATAGCTATGTGGTGGTGTGTACCACAACTCTCCCTTTGCTAGTGCTTCCTGCTTTTCCATCCAAAACGCATCACGTGCTGCTACGGTTGGTAGCACCGCAAAGTTATACTCCGGTGCTGGAGAAGGAATAGACCACTCAAGCGTACGGCCATTCCAAGGATCCCCAGTCTCGTCTAGATTTCTGTTTCTTCTTTTTACACTGCGAACGAACTGCGCAATCTGCAAAGCCACCGCACCGGCAAGTACCAGTGCTCCAATTCCAGCAACGATGAACATACCTTGCCATGCGGGGTTAACATAATGATCAAGTCGTCGCGTAGCACCCATGAAGCCAAGTACGTACAACGGACCAAAGGCAAGAATAAATCCATACAACCATGCCCAGAATGCTTTCTTTCCTAATTCCTCATTTAGTCTGAAGCCAAGTACTTTAGGTAGCCAGTACGTGATACCTGCAAAATAGCCAAACAGCACACCACTTACAATCATGTTGTGGAAGTGCGCAACCAAGTACAGCGTGTTATGTAGTTGATAGTCTGCAGCAGGTGGAGACATGATGACTCCCGTTACCCCACCAAACGTAAAGAGTACGACGAATCCAATAAACCAGAGCATGGGTGTTTGGAACCGTATCTTTCCCCGATACATCGTAAAGAGCCAGTTAAATATTTTTACGCCCGTAGGAATAGCAATGACAGCAGTCATAATGCCAAAGAAGGAGTTCACATTTGCCCCTGCTCCCATCGTAAAGAAGTGGTGAAGCCACACTATGAACGAAAGCACTACAATAGCCATTACAGAGAGCACCATAGAGACATAGCCTGCAAGTTTCTTTCCCGAAAAGACCGCAACCACTTCAGAGAAAATACCAAATGCAGGAAGCGTAAGAATATACACTTCAGGGTGCCCCCATGCCCAGATGAGATTTACATACATCATCATGTTTCCCCCGTAGCCGGTAGTAAAGAAGTGCATGTCAGCAGTACGATCAAGTGCAAGGAGTGAAAGTGTAACCGTAAGCAGTGGGAACGTAACAACAATAAGCACCATCGCGCCAAGCACTGTCCACGTAAACATGGGCATTCTAAAGAGTGTCATTCCCTCACAACGGTTACGCAAGATGGTAACTATGAAGTTAATACCGGAAAGTAAGGTGCCGATACCAGAGATCTGGAGACTCCATATCCAATAATCCACTCCCACCGATGGACTATATTGGAGTTCAGAAAGTGGCGGGTACGCAAGCCACCCGCTACCAGAGAAATCTCCAAGAAGTAAGGGAGCTGTAATAAGTACGGCACCAGACGCGAATAGCCAGAAACTTAGTGAGTTGAGGAATGGAAAGGCCACATCGCGTGTTCCTATCTGGAGCGGCACAATGAGATTTATGAGGCCAAACATAATACCCATGGCCACGAAGAAGATCATGATGGAGCCATGTGCAGAAAAGATCTGTTGGAAGTGATCTGCAGTTATGATTCCAGAGTTCGCACCAAGTGCCGTTGCCTGCTGCACGCGCATCAAAAGTGCATCAGCACCTCCTCGTATGAGCATTACGAAGGACACAATGATGTACATGATTCCAATTCTCTTGGCGTCTACGGTAGTAAGCCAATCCTTCCAAAGACGTGTCCAGAATTTAAAATACGTAATCGCAAAAAGAACACCCACGATACCACTCGCAAATACGAGCGCACCGCCCCACGCAACGGCACTTTGTGGGAGGAGTGACAGTGACATCTTACCTACGAGTAGTTGGTGCCAGTTCATATAGGCTGTGTGATTATCTTGCGATGTGTTGTTGTTGCTTCAGTCACGTCATTAAAGCTATGCACTTCCATTTCCTTCATATCAATAGGCATACGCATGTCCATTCCTGACATCATAGAACGCATCACAATGGTATCAAAGAGGTTGGCTGATACTTCTGAATAAAATGTTGGCGCTACATTCTTACTTGGAAGCGCGAGAGATTCGTATTCAGCATGGGTAAGTATTGCGCTGCCTCCTTTAACAGACTGAACCCATGTTTCAAACTCGCTAGGTGAAACTACCACCGTGTTAAATCGCATTCCTGCAAATCCCTCACCACTAATATTTCCAGAAGAGCCTGCGTATTCCCCTTCCGTAGATGCTATAAGATTGAGTTCTGTCTTCATACCGGGCATGGTCATAATCTGCCCAGCAAGACTTGGTACCCAGAATGAATTCATTGGCGCATCAGAGGTGAGGATAAAGCGCACCGGTCTTCCAACGGGTATCTCCACCATGTTTACCGTTGCTATTCCCTGTTCTGGATATACGAAAAGCCACTTCCAATTTAGTGACACCACTTCCACCGTAAGGGGAGCACCGTACCCTTCAATCGGCTTATACGGATCAAGTTCATGTGATGAGCGCCATATTACAAGTGAAAGCAGCAGAATAATTAATGCTGGAATAGACCACCAGAACATTTCCATTATCCAGTTGTCGTGATCCCAATCGGGCGTGTGCTTTCGCACTGCGTGTGGGTTATTAAACCGATACTTCCATATGAAAATACCAAGTAGGAAAAAGACAGGAACAACAACGAAACTTGCGAGGAGTATCGTAATGCCAATTATCTCGCGCTCTTCCATAGCAATCGCACCCTGCGGAGTAAGGAGTACGAGTTCACTCCTGTGAACGTACCCAAAAGCTACAAATAGAGAAACGATAAGTACTGCAATGGTGGTGAGGAATATATTCCACTTCATATACCTAAATATAGCATTTAGTTACCGCTGGAATACGAATCTCTATCTACTGATTAGCACTACCACCACACACCCTTCGTGCCGATAGCCTTCATCTTTGCGCGGGTAATAGAGCCAAAGTATCCAGAAGCAGGTACGACACCATTCTTCTTTTGATACGCTATGAGCGCCTTCTTTGTGCGTGAACCAAAGTAGGTAGATTCTTTTCCTGAAGCACCAGAGCCAACGGTAGTGAGCGTGAGACCTGCACCATTCAAAAGCTTCTGCAGAGCAAGAACATCATCGCCGCTCATGCCAAGTTTCAAGTCACGAACATCCTTTGTAGTTGAAGCAGATGCCTGCTTTGGAAAGAGCCAGTACCACCTGTCCTTGAGTGTTTCCGCTTCTGTATTCTTCCCCATCTTCTCGAGGTTCCTAACCTGTTCCTTGATTGAGCCGGTAGAGAATGAGCCTGAGGTGTTTGCAGCAAGGGATCCAAATATCGCAAAGGTTGAGAAACTTGGTGTGTTACAGGTGATGGTGTTTACCGCCTGATTCACTGAACAGTTATCGAGTGCTACCCACGCACCTCCGTGATAGTGATACATGCGCAGTGACGACTCATCGAGACCTTCTATGTCAGCGTCAGTGTATGTATAGGTGAGTGTAACGGGAGTGCTAAAAGAGTCGAGCGTTGTGGTGTTGTTAATGAGCGCCGTTACCTCAAAGACAATTTCTGCACCAGAGTGCAGTGAGGTAGAGGGCATGCCAAGCGTATCAAGTACCGGTGTCGCATTCTGTGCCTTTATCTGAATAACTACTGAAGACGATGTTGCCGTGAAGTTAGCAGGCGTCTCAACCGTGAGTGTACGACCGCTATCAGTATGGGTCACCGTTGAACTAGCAGAAACCGTAACCGCAGTAGAGGTTGCTGAATTTGGCGTGGTACTGCCAGGGCACCCTATAGTTGTGAACGTTGTTGGGGTGGATGTTGCGATATTACCTGACGCATCACTTGAGACAACTTTGTAGTTATAGAGCGTACAGGCAACAAGACTTGCAATTGATGCGCTATGGCTTGTCACCAGTGGTGACGTGTCTGCCAACGGCGTTGATGACGAGTATGCATTTGTTACTGAGTACCAGGCACGGCTTGAAGAGAGTTCATTCGTGGTCCACGCCACAGTTGCCGTTGTGGTAGCTATCGTAGAAGTAGCGAGTGTTATCTGTGGTGCAGTTAGGTCAGCGGTGGTAAAGGTCCATGTAGTAGAGGCTAGAATACCGTCAAAATGATTGTTCGAGACATCTTTAAAGGCCGTACCAGGAACCAGCACGTAGTACTGCACACCTTCCTCAAGGGTTGTTGCTGGGTTAATCACAATGACAGAGGTGCCTCCGCCAGTGACGAGTCCACTACCAACAGCAATTGTCTCCACCGTTGAATCATCAGATGATTTCTTTAGTAAAATATTTCCCGTATCAGCCGTCACCGACTTACTAAACCCAATGGCAAAGTTAGCAGTTGTTGTTGCATTCACTGCTCCTGTTGCAGGGAAAATAGAAGTCACTGCAGGCACATCTGCCGTCACAATGGAAACATCCTTTGAAACCACCACTGGTGGATTAAGTGGCGTACCAAACTCCGCAACATAACCACTAACGCTGGTACCACTACAGGGCAGGTCATTCCACGTACCATTTGCAACGTACTCTTCACCACAGTCCTCATTTCCTCCAGAATCATTCGGCTCACCACCGTTCCAGCTTGCATACTGTCCACCCACCGTGTGTCCTCCCGAAGCACCGAGCCAGAATGATGTGCCTGCCTCAGGACCGGTTACCCACTTCCAATCCCCTTCTATTGCTGAGTCTGAAGCACCAATCCATGCGTCTCCTGAGAGTCGAGCCTTTACGAAGTCATTCTCTGCAGAAGAGGTGATGGTAACAAGGTAGCCAGGAACACCATAGGCAAGGAGTGCTTCTGCAGCAGTCTATGCCGCATTCCAAGAGAGGCTACTGCTTACGTATTGATAGACGTGGCCGTTTGTTGGGAAGTAGATCTGGTCGGTACTTACGAGCGCCACTTCCAGTGTGTCGGTACCAGTTGAGGCACGAGTATACGTGAGTGAGGAAAGTGCGGTATTAAGGTTCGCTACCGTTCCAGAAAGGTTCAGAGTGGCGGTATCGTTACCAGTCATAGTCACACCACTTACGGTTGAGACATGCACGGTACCACTGGTAACGTGTATTTTTACGGGAGTAGTTGATGCTGAAGGGCCAACAATTTGGAAACCAGTAATGGAGGTTGCAACACTCGGTGTGGTTGTCGCGTTATTACCAGCCGTTAGCGTAAGCGCATCTGCATGCGCTGACTTTGCACCTGAAAACATAATGAGTACCCCGAAAACCGATAGGAGAAGAGTTCGTTTCATAGCTAGTACTCTTAGTGTATCAGCTATACAAAGCTATTCTGTGCTGTTTCTGTGGACATGCAAAGCCGTGGTGTGACTAGAGTAGCGTGGTGTGCTTTTTCAAAACAAAATACACAAGACTAGAAACTATTCCAGCGATAAGAATGCTACCAATAACATCTATTGGATGATGTACACCCACATATACTCGAGATGCACCTATGAGTATAGCGATAACCCAAAGAGCTACTCCCAAACGACGATTGAAAACAAAAACAACTGCAGCTACTGCTGAGGCAACTAGCGTATGACCTGATGGAAACCCGTTATCAGGTATGTGCGAAACCAGAGGAGTGAACGTGTCTACGACAAACGGGCGCGGATTGTTGTACAACTGACTACCAGCAAATGCAACAATGCCAATGAGGGGTAGTGTTATGCAGGAGAAGATGAACATCTTCCTTTTACGATCACGTGACTGCAGCAAGAAATACCCTCCTCCTAGTGCGGCAGAGAGAAACAGTACGTACTTAGCTATACATATAAAAAGGAGGTCCATAAGTAATCAAGTATACAACTATTTTAATGTGTGAGATTGGCACAACATAAAAGCGCCCTTGCGAGCGCTTTTATGTTGTATCGAGATCGCACTAATCGTGTTGCGGGGGCCGGAATCGAACCGGCGTCTGGAGGTTATGAGCCTCCCGAGGTACCTCTCCTCTACCCCGCTTTTATAAGAATACGCCAAAAAATGAGAAAGGCAAGTATGGCCTTATATCTCATTAAATTCACGAAACACCGCTTCAAAGTTCGCAATACACCGTCGTGCTACTGACTCGGTAAGATGGAAGGTTGAGCCTTGGTGTGCAATTTCATTACGCGTCTTATGTGCATCCCATGCCATATCAAGCGTATGAAAGTGAGCAGGGTTAGCTCCCTTAAGCTTGTCAGCAACGGTGGCTCCTTGGTATCCAACTCGTGTGAGTGTCTCATCAAGCATGATATCGGCTTCAATAATGGCCTGCCGCCAATCACTTTCCTGAAGACTTTCCATGAGCTCTAGTATGTACTGCCAACGAGAGCGCTCCACTTCTGCATGCTCCACCACATGTGAGGTGGTGTGGTACTTCGGTGCTTCCAGTGCTCGTACTTGTAGGATGCGCATTGTGCTGTACACAAACACGCCAATGGCGGCAAGTGAGAAGAGAAATGAGAGTATGGTAATGAAAAGCCAAAGATGACTCAACTGTGCGAGTAATCCTCCGAGCGTTAGTTGCCCATCAATAGCACCAGTACCGTGAAGAAGATCGTAGAGAAGACGAAAGAAATACTCAACGTTAAGAAAGTGTACTGATGGTCCTTCAGGATTCATTGCCTATAGTATAGCAAGCTACCCTAGCGATATTCAAAGACGTGCACCTATACCCGCTCAGAAATACTAAATAGTTTTTCCTCTCCCCCATTTGGTGCAGTGAGGTGTATTCCAACTGGAAGTGTTACTCCATCACGCACAACCGTTCCCATCGGCACAGAGAGTGCTGGCATACCGGTTAAGTTTGCAGTCACCGTAAACACATCCTCTAGGTACATAGATACCGGATCTGACTTATCACCAAACCTAAAGGCAGGTGCGGGTGTTGTAGGAAATGCAATTACATCACACACCGCAAAGGCATTCTTGTATTCAGCACGAAGCAGTTCACGAGATGCTTCTGCCTTCCTATAGTACGCATCAATATATCCTGCTGAGAGCACAAACGTACCAAGTAAAATACGGCGCTTTGTTTCAGTACCAAATCCCTCTGTACGGCTTTGTACGTAATCATCTAGAAGCGTAGCGCCACGCTCTGCAAGCCCGTACCTAATACCGTCATAGCGGGAAAGGTTAGTTGACGCCTCTGCAGGCATAATCACGTAGTACGCAGGGAGTGCGAAGCTTGAAGTTGGTAGTGAGATATCTACTATTTCATGCCCTTCCCCACGAAGCTTCTCAAGGGTCTCTTTGAACGCAGTCATCACATCAGAATCAATTCCTTCTTCTAGGAGATGGTTCGGTACACCAATACGTAGGGTGTTTCCACTTTGCGTCTGGGGATACAAATCCTTTCCAACACTTGTTGCATCCTTTTCGTCCTTCCCTGAAATGGCATCATACAAAATCTTTGCATCAGCAACACTTTTTGTAAGCGGTCCAATCTGATCGAGCGAAGAACCGAGAGATATTGCACCATAGCGGGAAACACTGCCATACGTAGGTTTAAGACCAACCAGTCCACAGTGTGCTGCTGGCTGACGTATAGACCCGCCGGTGTCAGTACCAAGTGCGGCAATTGCCATATGTGCTGCTACGGCTGCTGCCGAGCCTCCACTTGAGCCACCTGGTACACGCGTTACATCGAGTGGGTTCTTGGTAGTACCAAATGCTGAGTGCTCAGTGGAGCTACCCATGGCAAACTCATCCATGTTAGTACGTCCTACAAACAGAGCACCGTTGTCTTTGAGCTTTTGTATAACGGTAGCGTCATACACCGCAACATGATTTGCTAGCATCTTTGATGCTGCGCTCGCTACATGCCCTTCAATTAAAATATTGTCCTTAATGGCAAGTGGAATACCGCAGAGTAGTGGTGCGTTTTCCTTTTCCGTATCAATTCTTTTTTGTGCTGCAGCAATTGCGTCCGTGTCTGCAGGAAAGATCTCTAGGTATGCATTAATTTCTGCATTCTTCTCTTCCGCAACTGAAGCAACGACATCCCACAACTCCTGCACCGTACAACTACCAGCACGCAGTGCGCTCGCAGCTTCTACAATGGTGTACTCATTTAGTTTCTTATCCATATACAAGCATTACTCGTGAGTGAGTATTTTCTTCACTGAAAGTGAGTTGCCCTCACGTGCAGGAAACTGAGAAGCAATGGCCTCTGTCCATTCCCCACCCACATGCGAGTTAGTATCCTCACGAAACACATTATGGAGTGCAGGCAGTACCGGCTCTCCACCGGTGTCAGTGTGCAGACCATTCAATTGGTCGATATACGCAACAATGCTATCAAAATCCTTAGCAAAGGCTTCAAGCTCACCTACAGGAACCTGTATGCGAGAGAGCGCAGCCAAACGTGCTACGTCTTCGGGGTTTGCGCGAGTACTCATGCGGGTACTGTAGCATATTGCGCTCTTCTTTTCTCTATATCCCAAGTAGCGTTCTAAATTCAGCTTCGGTGAGCGTCTTCACACCAAGTTCTTGTGCCTTTTCATACTTACTTCCTGGATTCTCTCCGAGAAGCACAAAGCCAGTCTGCTTTGACACACTTGAAGACACCGAGCCGCCATGAGCACGCACCAACCCTTCTGCTTCTGTGCGTGAAAGAGATGGGAGCGTGCCGGTAACAACAACCGTTACTCCTTGAAGTACTCCTCCACTCACCGCTACGGTCTCGGTGATTGTAAGGTGCGGTATAAGTCGTGTGAGCAGTGCTCGGTTATCTTCATGTGAAAACCACTGGTGTAGCGATGCGGCAACAATGGGACCAATGCCAACAATGGCACTAATGCCTTCTTCAGATGCATTCTCTAGTTTCTTCAGTGAGCCAAAGTGAGTAGCAAGGAGTATGGCAGTCTCTTCACCAACATGATCAATGGACAGTCCAATCAACACCCTATCAAGCGAAACTGTACGTGCAGCGTCTATGGATGCAAGTAGATTGTCTGCAGACTTTTCCTTAACACCAGGAAGTGCAAGCAGTTCATCCCGTGTGAGGGCAAAGAAATCATCAAGTTCCCCTACAAGCTGGTGCTCCATCAAGAGCTGTACTTTCTTTGTGCCAAGACCATCAATATCAAGTGCATGTTTTCCAGCAAAGTGTGCGAGCTTTCGGAGGGTTTGCGAAAACGAACCTGCTGTCTTACACCGATATGCTGCTTGCCCCGGCACGCGCTCAAGTGCTCCATCACCTCCACACACATGTGAATGTGTTGGAAACTTCCACACCACTTCTTTCCCGGTACGAAACTCAGGGAGCACCTGCACAATTTCAGGAATAATATCTCCTGCCTTCTGAAGAATTACCGTGTCTCCAACACGGATATCTTTCTCAAGTATGAAATCCTCATTGTGAAGCGTTGCTCTCGCAACCACCGTACCAGCGACGGCAACCGGCGTGAGGTTTGCGACGGGTGTTACTACGCCGGTGCGTCCTACCTGAAGCACAATATCCTCCACAATGGTGGTTACTTGTTCAGCAGGAAACTTGAGTGCAATGGCAAAGCGTGGACCTTTGCCGGTATACCCAAGTGCTTCCTGCATTGCTATGTCGTCTAGCTTTATGACTACACCGTCAATGAGGTAGTCGAGTGCTTCTCGCTTCTTCCCGTGCCAACTCTTCCAGAAGGTAATGACATCCGCAATGGTGTTACAGACCTTCGTGTGTGGGTTTACCGGGAACCCTAACTCCGCTAGATACGTAAGTTCTTCATGCTGTGTCGTAGGCATAGGCTCTGAGGAATGATTAACGTCATATACAAAGACACCAAGTGGCCGTGTGGCCGCTATGCTTGAATCAAGTTGTCGTATGGAACCTGCTGCTGCATTACGTGCATTTGCAAAAAGCGGTACTCCTTCTTCTTTGCGTGAGTCATTAAGACGAGCAAAACCTGAGCTTGTTAAATACACTTCCCCTTCAACAATTAGATCAATTGGTCGTGATAGCTGTTGTGGAACAGACGCAATGGTGCGAATGTTGTGCGTTACATCCTCCCCCACCTTCCCATCCCCACGTGTTGCTGCGGTTATGAGTACTCCTTGCTTATAGGTAAGTACAATGTGTAGTCCGTCTATCTTAAGCTCAGCAGTGTAGCGAGTTGCTACCGCTTCTCCCACACCCTGCTTTGCGAGTGCTCGAGCAACTTTCTCGTTAAACGCCTCTACCTCTTCTTCACTAAATGCATCATCAAGTGACCACTGTGGCACCACGTGCTCAACCTTTGAAAGCTCAGGTAGTACGGTGCCTGCAATTACCTGTGTGGGTGAATTCAGGATCTGTAGCTCTGGAAACTGCTCTTCAAGAGCGCGAAGTTCGTGCTTAAGAGAGTCTAGCGCTTCAGGAGAGATGGGTGACTCATCCTTTTCGTGGTACAGAGCACGGTATTTTGCAATCTCTGTACGGAGCATTGCTGCGCGCTTTCTAATCTGAGGAGTAGCCTTCATACACCCATTTTACCGCGTTAGGGGCATGCGGGGAAATTAGCACCTTAGTACTTTGCCTTGAGTGCACGCTCAATCCTGTTTGGTTCAGCTACGTTACATGAGTTAAATCCAGAGGCATATATTTCAGTTGCGCCAGAGACATTCTTATATATAGACACATTCCCAGATATTCCAGTGCCAGCAGGACAAACTTTAGCAAAGGTGGTTACCCTTGTGGTTCCAGGGGGAGGAACCGTTGAAGAATATGCTGCGCTTACGTTGGTGAGAACTACACCACCACATGACATACCTGCGCCGGTGGTGTTTCCCGTGACGAAGTCAAAGGAATTGTATTTCTGGTCATAGTACAGAGCACATTCCATTACACTTTCTGCGTTATAGAACGCATACTGTGATTGCTTTGCAGTAGTTGCGAGCGTCACCTGCTTATATGCCACATCCAAGATGGCGAGCCCGATGGTGAGCGTAACGCTCGTTAGAATAACGGCGACTAGAAGTGCAAAGCCTTTGGGAGAAGAGTTCATATTATAGCCAGTTATATAACTCATCATTAACAACTGCCGTGTACGTTCTACCGAGAGTCTTCCACGTTACGGTTATGACTACCTGCACTTCATATGGAGCACCGAGCACCGGAAGTATCTGCACACTTCTGGTAAAGCGTGTTGATGGCCAGTTGCTCGTGTCTTGTGTATAGAGCCCACCTGTATCAATACCAATTGCAGGACAACCCCCTCCAGGACAGATTTGAATAGTGTCTCTGCTAACGTCTATGACACACTTGTTTGGTGAGAAACAATTTGCGCTATGACCGACAGCGTCTGACGACCCATCCACTCCTGCAAGCCAGGTGTATCCTGCTAGATAGTTACTATCACGAAGTGTGTATAGATATTCTGCACCTTCCTGCGCAAGTGAGGAAGCAGTTAGCTGATCACGAGCAACATATGCTGCGGTAATAGACTTTGATACTGCGTAGAAAGGACCTACGATTGCAACCAAAAGAATTGCAATTGCCACAAGTGTTTCCACCAGTGTAAATCCTCTGTTTGTTTGTGGGGAGAAAGTATTCATATCTATATTTCAAGTAGTCTCTGCGCTGCAGCAGATTCAATCGTAAACGTTGCGGCGGGAGAATTTGGATCTGGCTTGATTGATCCTCGTATCGTAAAGAAAACCATTGGCTGCTTCCCGTCCCCTCCACTCAAGTGCCAACTACTCCCTCCAGTCAATGTACTCACCCCATCCACATAGAATGACATGTCGGTGATGTTTATACGTGGGTCGGTGACAATGACCTCCTTACCACTACTTCCATTACATGCGCTTGAGACAATGCCGACGCACTGGGCAATTGCGTTTTGCGTACCAGATGTCGGCACGAGTATGTAGGTAACCTTATTACCTGCATCGTTTGTAAAAGAAAACTTATTTACCCCACCTGTACCAAACTGGAAATTGGCACCTCCAGAATCTCCTGCGTTGTAGTCTGTGCCTGTACGAATAGAACGCTCCATGGACTCAACCACAAAGGAAAGATTGGTAACCACATCATTTAGTGCTCGTGTTTTTCTATCAATACTTATCAGTCTCAAATATGCCGTCATGGCAATGGTAACAACCACTGTGAAAAGCCCCACTGAGACAATGAGCTCCACAAGAGTAAACCCTCGTTTGTTTTTGAGTGACATCATGGGCAGGTTTGATTTACTGAGATTTCTCCATATTGTGAAACTCTCACTATACGTGACCCTCCTCCTTCGGGAGCCTGTATGTATATTTCAGCGCAATTCGTTTGATAAAACTTGTTGCCCGAAGGCTGATGTATTGAAATTACTGGGGTCATATTTGGACGCACGAATGTAACGTGTAGAGTATCAATTCCGTTACTGCTCAAATCATCAGAGCATCTCTTTGAAGCGCTTCCAGGGCGTGCACAAAACTTCTGCACATTAAACCCTTTCGTAAAGTTAGTCGTCTTCAAAACGGAGTCATACCCCCCAGGGCGATATACACAATCCCCAGGTTTTGCATCTGGTCTACCAACAGTACCAAGCGGGCACCACGTGGAGGTACTTCCCTTCCAGCTATTATTTGAGTCTGTAAACAACAAATACTGACCTAGGACTGCCCTATCAAAATAGACTCCATATGAAAGATCGGAAGAGCACACGTCTGAAC
>CALLKD010000080.1 GCA_938008595.1 uncultured bacterium
CAGAAGAATATGAAGAATGTAACAGGCGGCAACATTGAACAACACATCACTGGCTTAGGGTGGGTGCAATGTAATGAGAGTCCGCTTGACTAGACATCTACTAAGGGTTGTGAAGAACAACACAACCCTGATGGAGTGGAAGCCATGATAGTAGTCACCCGCCAACTCATCACCATTGACTCTGAAGTAACTGTTCTTGAGTTGCTTGATCAATGGAAGAATGGCAACATAACAGACGTGATTGATAAGCTGGCTGCTGATCACGCTGGCTTGACCGCCTTCTTCATCACACAAGGGGCAAAGGATAAGGTATTAGCCCTTACCGATTGTAACATAATAGTAAATCGGCTGATTGATCGCCGTGCTGCTCTTGCACAATCGGTATAGTATCCTGACATCAGTGAAGTAGTGCAAGACACAACCACAGGAGATGGGAAGCATGTACAAGACAATCACTGACTCGATGCGACACAATAAGGAAGTGACCGTAGCTGGTCACACTGGCAAGGTGAGAGGCGTGATGATGGAAGATGGAAGCGGTAACTGCTTCAATGTCACCATGCTCTTGACTCAGGACTATCGACAGACCCCACTGGCTAAAGCTGGTGAGACTATTACATTCTTTGTAAGAGTCAGGGACTAGATGACATCAGTGTAGTAGTGTAAGACAGAACACTACTACACTGGAGTATGTTATGTATCGTGTCACTGCTAATCGTAACGTGATGAGTGATGAGGGTAAGCGGGTGAGTGTGCCATTGCCATCGTTCACCATTGATCAGGCAGAGGATGATAGTCATGCGTATGTCATCGCTGCTATGATACTAGGCGATAGCTGTAGCATGACGATAGTAAGGCTGGCTTGACATCAGTATAACCGTGTGAGGTGGCAAGGTGTATGCCTATACCCTATGGTGGGGTATGGGTGTGCATCTTGCAAAAAAATTAATATAAAAATTCCGGGCGACATCTTATAATAGTTGACCAAGGGGGAGGCACTGTTGCGGC
>CALLKD010000081.1 GCA_938008595.1 uncultured bacterium
TTAGGGCGTGGACTACCAGGGTATCTAATCCTGTTTGCTCCCCACGCTTTCGTGCCTCAGTGTCAGTTACAGTCCAGAGAGCCGCCTTCGCAACTGGTGTTCCTCCTAATATCTACGCATTTCACCGCTACACTAGGAATTCCACTCTCCTCTCCTGCACTCAAGTTTCCCAGTTTCAAAGGCTTACTACGGTTGAGCCGTAGCCTTTCACCTCTGACTTAAGAAACCACCTACGCACCCTTTACGCCCAGTAATTCCGGATAACGCTAGCCCCCTACGTATTACCGCGGCTGCTGGCACGTAGTTAGCCGGGGCTTCCTCCTCAAGTACCGTCATTATCTTCCTTGAGGACAGAGCTTTACGACCCGAAGGCCTTCATCGCTCACGCGGCGTTGCTGCATCAGGCTTTCGCCCATTGTGCAATATTCCCCACTGCTGCCTCCCGTAGGAGTTTGGACCGTGTCTCAGTTCCAATGTGGCCGATCACCCTCTCAGGTCGGCTACTGATCGTCGCCTTGGTAAGCCGTTACCTTACCAACTAGCTAATCAGACGCGGGTCCATCCTGTACCGCAAAAGCTTTGATACTTCTACCATGCGATAAAAGTATATTATCTCGTATTAGCATACCTTTCGGTATGTTATCCGTGTGTACAGGGCAGGTTACCCACGCGTTACTCACCCGTCCGCCGCTCTTCTCCGAAGAGAATCGCTCGACTTGCATGTGTTAGGCACGCCGCCAGCGTTCATCCTGAGCCAGGATCAAACTCTCAAATAAAAGTTGTTACCTGCTCAGACTATCATTATCTGAATATCTGGCTTGGTTTGTTAGTTTCAATTCTATAAATTAACCTACTGTTTAATTTTCAAAGTTCATTTCTTAAGCGACTGTGTCGGCGCTATTTTTTAACTTTCTTAAGTTTATCAAAGTTATTTTTCTTTGTCAACTTATTTTTTAAAGTTTTTTTCTTTTGTTTTGCCCTTTTCTTAAGGACAAGTATAACTATACCATCTCCTAATCATATCGTCAACACTTTTTTTAAACTTTTTTTATTTTTTATTTTGCAATTTTATCTTCATATACGTAAGTTCTTGTTTTTCCAACAGGTCTAGCTTTTATTCTTATCGACTTATTATAATTTTTTATAACATCATTACAAAAATAAATCATAACATCTAACACTAATAAAATCACACTTATTAAACATATCCAATTAATTATTTGAC
>CALLKD010000082.1 GCA_938008595.1 uncultured bacterium
CGATCTGGGCAGTTCAATCAAGCCATCACAGCGACACATCGGCTATCATCATCAGGTAGACCCTTACTGTTTAGTGGTGAGAAGAAGACAAAATCTACACAGTTTCAGAACATGCCTCGTGAATACAAGAGACTGTTCACCGCTAGCGGTGACGATTACTTAGTCGTAGAAGCAGATGGTGCGCAGCTGGAGTTCCGAGTAGCAGCTGATTTATGTAGAGATAGTGTAGCAAGACAGGAAATCATAGACGAGGTAGATGTACATAGCTTCACAGCCAAGGCCATGACAGATGCAGGGGAACCTACGTCTAGGCAAGATGCGAAGCGCATGACATTTAAGCCGTTGTTTGGTGGACAGTCTGGTACTAAGGCAGAGAAGGCTTACATCAAGTTCTTCACAGAGAAGTACGATAGCATTGCCAAAGAACAAAAGAGTTGGACGTACAAAGTCTTGAATGACAAACAACTACGTACTCGGTATGGCATGATATACTTCTGGCCTAATGCAAGAAACGATAATGGTTATGTAACAGATACAACTTCAATCTATAACTTTCCTATACAAGGCTTTGCGACTGCTGAAATTATCCCTATCGCATTGGTTCATTTATGGCACAGAGTTAAGCACTTAAGATGTAAACTGTTAAACACGATTCACGATTCAGTAGTAGGAGATGTACACAAGGACGATGTACAAGAGTATAAGGAAGCAGTGAAGGAAGCACTGACAACAGATGTCTTCAGGTTCTTATCAGAGTTGTATGACTATGACTTTGTAGTTCCTTTAGGTGTTGGCATTAAGACAGCCCGTAACTGGGGCACTGGTAAGCAAGAAGAAGTCTGGAATGTATTTCCAAGTGGCGAAGAAACTTATAAACTTAAGGAGTAGTATAATTTGAGTAACGGTAAAGGTGTAGTAGAAAGCATCAAGACTTTTGATGCAGCTGGTGGTAAAACTATGTACAATCTGACTGTAGGTGGCGAGCGTTATGGCTTCGGCTCTAACAAACCTAACTGTAATGAGGGAGATACTATCGAGTTTGAGTACGAGTCTAAGGGACAGTACAAGAACGGCAACAGTAAGTCGGTA
>CALLKD010000083.1 GCA_938008595.1 uncultured bacterium
CGATTCAAAGCGTTGGATTGCTCCTAACCTCTCCTCTTAACCTTCCGGCACCGGGCAGGTGTCACTCCCTATACGTCCACTTTACGTGTTAGCAGAGAGATGTGTTTTTGCTAAACAGTCGCTTGGGCCGTTTCTCTGCGACCATCCGAAGATGGCACCCCTTCTCCCGAAGTTACGGGGTTAATTTGCCGAGTTCCTTAACCACGGCTCACTCGCGCGCCTTAGTATACTCTACCCATCTACCTGTGTCGGTTTGCGGTACGGTCACCGAAGAAATACACACAGCTTTTCTCGGCAGTATGCTTGATTCCATATAATAGCCATTAACTCTATGGAACTACGCTCCTGCGTCCCTGTGTTTAACTCTTTTGGTGGGGCAGGAATATTGTAAATTTGCCTGCTTCCCATCAACTACGCCTTTCGGCCTCGCCTTAGGGGCCGCCTAACCCTGAGTCGACGAACGGAGCTCAGGAAACCTTAGACTTTCGGCGCGGAAGATTCTCACTTCCGTTCTCGCTACTAATGCCAACATTTGCTCTTCCATGCGCTCCACCATGCCTCACAGCACAGCTTCTCCGCCCATGGAATGCTCCCCTACCACTTATTACTAAGTCCGCGATTTCGGTGGTATGCTTGAAGTCCCGAGTATTATCGGCGCACAGTCGCTCGACTAGTGAGCTATTACGCACTCTTTCAATGAATGGCTGCTTCTAAGCCAACATCCTAGCTGTCTATGCAACTGCACATCCTTTATCTGTTAGCATACACTTGGGGACCTTAATCGGCGGTCTGGGTTCTTTCCCTCTCGGCAATGAAGCTTATCCCTCACTGCCTCACTCCCGCACTTACTGTATCCGGTATTTGAAGTTTATCTGGGTTCGGTACCGTTGTGACAGCCCTAGCCCAATCAGAGCCCTACCTCCGGTACATATATGCGAGGCTGTTCCTAAAAACATTTCGGGGAGTACGAGCTATCACCGAGTTTGATTGGCCTTTCACCCCTATCCACAGTTCATCCGAGCAGTTTTCAACCCGCACCAGTTCGGACCTCCATGTGGTGTTACCCACACTTCATCCTGACCATGGATAGATCACACGGTTTCGCGTCTACCGCCACACACTTGACGCCCTTTTCAGACTTGCTTTCGCTCC
>CALLKD010000084.1 GCA_938008595.1 uncultured bacterium
CCAATGATGTTCTCCCAGGGGTCTTTCACAGTTGCTACCTGAATATCTCCTCCAACACTTATGGGGGCTTCAACGGGGGTAGCACCTAAGCTAACAAATCGATCATATTCTGCCTGTATATTCTCTACTCCCCAAAACGTAGCAACATTCTCTCCCTTGGAAGCTTCTTCTGCTTGAAGTCCTAGTTCATATCCTTTAATGGAAAAGCCTACGTAGTAGGTTTCGTTGAAGTATGGCTCAACACCTAATACCTTGGTGTACCACTCTCGTGCGGCCTCAATATCACTCACCTTATATATCGTGGTACGTAGTCCCAGTAGTGAAGTTTCCATGTGTAAAGTATATGACAGAATTTGCTTTTCATAGAAAAACAAATTCAAACTGTAGTATCGTTTTAAATTACTAATGAAACTATACCCGAGCAACCAGAACAATTAGGAGAATGCCAATGGTGTTCAAAACGTACGTAAGAAATGCAAACTGCCAGGACTTAATTGTACTAAGTCCCATCATTCCAATGCCCAATTCATCCGGAAGTGGTGAGGCGATGACTATGGCACCAAGAACTGGAGTAAGCCACTTAAAATGAGGAGTTTTAAATAGCAAAAACATAGGCCGACTCCTTATGCGCTCTGCGAGTGGAGCCAGCTCAATGAACACTTGGTCCTTAAATAGGCGGAAAATAAGCAAGTCTCCCAACATGGCTCCAAATCCTGCAGTAATCGCAATGAGAAGTGGGTTATAGTCCTGTGCTAGATTAAATAGCACTACCGACGCAGGTGCTACGGTAAAAGTTGATACAAAGAATACTCCCGTAACACCTGAGCCTATGTATCCAAATAATCCAATATGATGAATTGCACTCTGCACCATTGGCGTATCTGCAAATACGATAAAGATGCAGAGGCTTGCTACCAAAAGCAGCGTGTTTTTGTATTCTCTCCAAGTACTCACCATTGTTTTACTATACTAGCAGGTGATTGTATGGATTGTGATACGATGTTGGAACTTTTCTACAACATTTGCGTATTTAGCTTAGTTCCCGCCAACTTAACTGCCTTTTGGAGGGTGTCTACATATGGAATCCATGAATCCTTATCTTCTGAATAAAAATCTATTTCTGTAATGTTTGCCGTCATGATTTGGTCAGCCACTAGCTTGCTCAAGCTATCTACACTTTCCTTTTCCAGATAGTAGTCGTAATAAGGGATAGGTTGATCAGAGTTAATCAGACCATATTTTCCAGAAAGAATGTAGAAGGGTAATTTCTCCACTTCTGCCATTTTCATTACCTGACTAACATGATCTCCAATATATCTTTCATAGGCAGCTAGTAATCCAAAATCGTCTCTTTTGCGACGACTGCATATTGTAGCAATCAATTTCATATAGATATTGTAGCAAATTTACGATTTGGCGGTTTGGGACGATGTTAGAACTTTTATGCTTCAACAAACTGTCCAGCAGACATATCCTTCTTGCACTGATTCCAAGGATAGACACGCCCACTCATGGCAACGTATACGCCGTGTGGCATTGTCTGTACTGCAGCAACAGCAAATCCCAGATTAAACTCAGCATCGGTATTCTTAATGAGCTGTGACTTAAGAGCGCCGGTTAAGACAATAGTTATGCCTGCAATGCTGAAGCATGGTGTGCGCACAGCATTGAGCAAGCCTACTGGCGCCTATTCCTCTACCGATATGAGTTTTGAAGGACTATGATGTCCGTTCACAATACGAACGCGTTGAGCTGTAACACCAAAATGATTTGCAACTAATTGGATTACTCGTATATTTGCCTGATTGCCTTCAGCCTTCTCACAAACATACGCTTCAAAATGAACTTCCTTCTTAAGAGTCCATGATTCTTTTTTAGAGCCCGGATGAACTCGTACATGTATATACATAGTGTTTGTGGCTGGGAGACTAGGGATCGAACCTAGATTCACGGCTTCAAAGGCCGCTGTCCTACCATTAGACGATCTCCCAATGAATTACATAGTGCAGCTAAAACACTAAATGGGCAAGAATGCTTCTCTACGCAAAGAGTTCGTATAGAGCAAGCTCAAGAGAGAGCACCGGTACTGGTGAAAACCGCAACCTATCAACGGCATCTAGAAATACTTTGAGTGCGTGGTGGGTTAGCTTTGATTCCTTGTTTTCAGCAAGGGTAAAGAGCTCTGCATACTGTTCAGCTCCAGTTTCCTCTTCTATCTTCTTCCTAAGTTCCGGAGCATGGCGTATAAGAAGGACATTCCTCATATCTTCAAGAACCAGTGTGGTGTATGTCGGTATGTCTATTGCACTAGCGGCAACTTTGGAAAGGGTATCCAAGCCCTTTTCAAGATTACCCTCAGACAAAGCAAGGAGAAGCTGCTGCACTTGTACTCTACGAGGAGCCCCAAGTGCCTTCTCAGCCTCAGAGAGAGTAATATCCTTCCCCGCACCGCTTACACACACCTTTTGCAGTACCGAAAGTGCATCACGATATGAGCCATCAGCAAGAAGCGCAACAAGCTCTGCTGCAGGTGCTTCAATATGTACTCCTTCTTTCTTAGCTACGTCAGTAACTACTTTCTTTAGGAGAGCGCGGCTGGGCTTCTGCAGTTGAAATACTTGGCAGCGTGACTGCACAGTTTCAGGAACCTTTTCAAGTTCAGTAGTGGCAAGGATAAAAAGCGTATGTGCAGGTGGCTCTTCAAGTGTTTTAAGAAAGGCATTCCAAGCACCCTTAGAAAGCATGTGCGCTTCGTCCAGAATGTAGACCTTGTACTTTGACTCAAACGGTAGCGTGTACACGTTCTCGGTAAGAGCACGAATATCATCAACGCTGTTATTTGAAGCAGCATCTATTTCATACAAGTCTTTAGAAGACGTATTAAGTGCTTGTGCAAAGATACGAGCAATGGACGTCTTACCAAGTCCTCGTGATCCTGCAAAGAGATAGGCGTGCCCTACCGAGCCCCCCCGTACTTGTGCTTCAAGAGCGGCAACAAGTGCATCTTGCCCAAGCACATCTTTAAAGGTGGTTGGTCGGTGAATACGGTACAGTGCCTGGTGATGTACATCGCTTACGGGAGCTTTCATAGGACTAGTATAGCAAACTGATTGCAGCGTCTATCTCAGCCCGTAGTGCGTCATAGTCACTGAGCTCCATAAGCGTAGCGCGTAGCTCAGCAGCTCCATCAAAACCAACAACAAATGCCTTTATGTGCTTCTTAAGTATGTGAAATGATTTGCGAGGACGTAGCGCATCAAACGCAAAGGCAAGCTCGGCAAGTGCAGTAAGGCGCTCCTTAGGCGTAACCTCTGCTGGATCCTTTCCAGAAAACAAATCTGCATTACCAAATATTGCCCGCCCAAGCATCACGCCATCACAGCCATAGAGTTCAGTCTTTTCTCGCGCTTCCTTTATTGAAAGCACATCTCCGTTACCAAGAATACGGGTATGGGGAGCAAGCGTGTCACGAAGCGCTACGATGCGTGGCATAAGGTTCCAGTGTGCAGGTACTTTGGACATTTCTGCACGTGTTCTAAGGTGCACCGTAAGTGCAGCAATATCTTGTGCAAACAAAAACGGAATCCATTCATCGATACTTTCCTTGTTGTAGCCAATACGAGTCTTAACCGAAACAGGGAGGCCTGCTGTTTTGGCAGCGGCAATAATCTCTGCTGCTAACTGTGGGTGCTTGATCATGGCTGCACCACACTTCTGTTTCTCAATTGAGCGGTCAGGGCAACCCATATTTATATCAATGCCGTCATACCCAAGTTCCTTACACAACTTGGCAGCATACTCCATTGCCGTGGGTGTGCCCCCAAATAGCTGTGCAACGATTGGTCGTTCTGCTTCAGTAAACTGCAAGTCACGAAGTAACGGATTTTCAGCATCAGGCAGTTTCCCCTTCCCGTGGGTGTGATATAGCCCATCTGCTGAAACAAACTCTGTCCACGTAACGTCAGGCTTGCCGTGTGCCGCGAGCACTTTTCGGTACGCAGGGTCAGTTACGTCTGCCATTGGCGCAAGTACAAAAAAAGGGTTTGGTAGTGTCTGCCAAAATGATTGCATGGTGTTCCTAGACTACCTATAAATAGCAATTTAGGCGAGCTATGGTGCCTCTTCCGCCTTTCCGGTTCTTTTTATGTATGCCTTTCCAGAGAACCTAAGATCAAGATACTGAATAGAGCCGTCAGTGAGGTTTAACTTAGGTAGCACAGCTTTTGCAAGAGTGCTTGCGGCTTCTTCACGACCAAGTACGTAGGTGATACGTGAATGTGATGGCGTGTATATGTGTGCCTCATCAGCCACCACTTCAAGTGCCGACACTGAAACACCGGACTCACCCAGACCTTTGATAAAGGCTAGTGCTGCAGGGATACGTTCAGCATGGAGCACATGCGCACGTATTGGGTTACCCGGATCAGGCATGGTGGGTTCAAGCGGGCTATAGAGTGTTAGAAGTGTCGCAGCCACCTCTTGTGTTGATGTGGCAGCAGCACCTACTTCAGGAGTGGTGACCTCTTCAAACACAAGCCCCTCACTATCAACGTTGTAACAGTGCGGTAACTCTTTGGATGCGAGCATTGTTTCTCCACACCACAAGAACGCACTGGTGCGTGGAAGTGTTGTGACAGTAATACTGCCAAAAGAAGTGCGGGTAATTGATACTGCAGAAATGTCAGGGTATTCAAGGAGAATACGACTACGGAGTGCTTCAGTTGGGAAAAAGTATATGGAGTTCCTTGGCACAATATATGCATACGTTCCAGAAAGTACGTCTGCTGCAAGTATATGCACTTCTTGTGTGTGTACGCCTGCTACCTCTACAGTGGCAATGCGAAATGCAGGACGCCACAGAAGATACACACCGGCAGCAAAGAGGAGTGTGAGTATAAGCAGCAGTACGATACCCAGTGCACGGTGCTTTTTCCGTCTACGATCTCGTAATCGTTCATTTGATCGAGGTTGTACTCTCGGAGACGGGCGTACGTCAGTAACAACCGCTTCAGGGCGCTTTATGACAGGGCGTGCTGCCAGTGGAGCAGGCTTACGCGCGACGTCCCAGGACTTCCTTTCCGACATACGGGATTAGTGCTTCTGGAACACGTATGGTGCCGTCTTCCTGCTGATAATTTTCAACAATCATTGAAAGAATACGTGGCATCGCTACTGCTGTGTTATTAAGTGAGTGCGCAAACTGTATCTTCCCATCTGCATTCTTATACCGTGTGTTGAGGCGTCGTGTCTGGAAATCATGGAAGTATGAAGAAGAATGCGTCTCGCGGTATGTGTCCTGTGAAGGCATCCACGCTTCAATGTCATACTTCTTCACCTGTCCAAGTCCAAGATCACCACCACAGTTAACCACTACGTGATATGGAAGCTGTAGAAGTTTTAGAAACTCCTCTGCGTTTTGCGTGAGCTCTTCATGCAGGCGTACTGATTCAGTATGTGATGCTTCACAAAGCACTACCTGCTCCCACTTGAAGAATTCATGCACGCGGATAAGACCCTTGGTGTCCTTACTGTGACTCCCCGCCTCGCGACGGAAGCATGGTGAGTACGAAACAAATTTAATAGGGAACTGTGCTGCATCAAGCACTTCATCCATGTAATACCCCATGGTTGCAACTTCAGCGGTACCAGCCAAGTACTCACTATCCTGTGTCTTGTACAGATCATCTTCCCCTTGTGGAAGATACCCCGTACCAAGAAATGTCTCACGTCTAAGGAGCGACGGAGCAATCATTGGCTCAAACCCTTTTTGTACAAAGTGTGTGAGTGCTAGGTTTGAAACTGCTTGTGCAAGTAACACTCCATCGCCCTTAAGGAAGTATCCACGGAACCCAGCAACCTTAGTGCCACGTTCAAAGTCTGCCATGCCGGCGTTTGTCATGAGTTCAATATGATCCTTTGGTACAAACGTGAATGTTGGTTTCTCTCCCCAGCTACGCACCTCCACGTTATCAGCATCACTCTCACCTTCTGGCACAGACATGTCAGGTAGGTTAGGCACAGTGAGCATGAGGCGCTGCCACTCCTCAAGTAGCGCTACGTACTTCTCTTCAATTTCTTGAAACCCTTCCTTTACATGACGCATTCCCTCAATGAGTTTTTGCTTCTCTTCACCACTTGCAAGCTGGATGCGTGAGCTCATACGGTTTTGCTCCGCCTTCTTCTCATCCATTTGCTGACGAAGTGCCTTACGCTCCTCATCTACAACCAAAAGCCTATCGACATCAACATCGATCTTCTTTTTGAGCGCTCCTGCCTTAACAAGGTCTGCATTTTCACGAATAAAATGAATATCAAGCATAGTACGGACATTGTACGACACTAGGTCCGTCATTCCAATTCCACACAGGGGAGACAGGCTATTTCTTTTCCAGTATTTCACCACCTTCCCTTTACCTACTCTTGAGCTACCCGTGTGCATACTTCTGGTATGGAGATACACACCACCACAGCACAGACCTTCTCTGCGAAACTTATACAGATACCAGATCCACCAACGGTGCTTTGGTATAGAGGGAGTTTGCCACCAGAAGGACACAGAGTTCTAGCAGTTGTTGGATCCCGGTCACTTAGCGCATATGGAAAAGCAAGTTGTGAATACTTAATTGCTGGTCTTTCAGGATATCCAATAACAATCGTGTCAGGACTTGCACTCGGTGCTGATGCCTGTGCACATAGAGCGGCACTTAATGCGGGGCTACACACCATTGCCGTACCGGGGAGCGGTCTTGATGACGCACACCTGTACCCACGAACCAACCTACCGCTTGCAAAGGAGATTCTACAAAGTGGTGGCACTTTACTCTCTGAACATCCGCAAGGACACAGGGCACGAGCAGAGGACTTCCCTTCACGAAACCGCATCATGGTTGGACTCTCAGATGCCGTGCTTGTTATTGAGGGTGGCGAAAAGTCAGGAACGCTCATAACAGCACGGCTTGCGCCGGAATATAACCGGGATCTGTTGTGTGTCCCACACCGTATAGGAGATGCGCATGGTGTAGCCGCACACACCTTCATACGGCTAGGTGCAGTGCTTGTTTCTACGCCTGCTCACATTCTCGAAGCACTTGGAATTCCAGTCAGTACTGAAGAAGAAAAATATGGCGTATGACAACACCCCGCTCCGTTATCCCATAGTCCTCGACTTGACCATATATAGGTATGGGTAGTATGAGTACAGACATGGCATCCCCCAAAACAGGAAAAATACTCCTTGTGGTTGAGTCTCCCGCAAAGGCCCGCACCATTGGACAATATCTAGGAAGCGACTATGAAGTACTCGCGTCGGTTGGACACGTCCGTGACCTGCCAAAGACTAACAAAGATGCCGTAGACATCGAGGGTGGTTTTGTGCCCCGCTATATTGTCTCTCCTGATAAGCGGGAGGTGATTGAGAAGATTAAGGCTGCAAGCGCACGTGCCTCTACCATATACCTTGCTACTGACCCCGACCGCGAAGGTGAAGCTATTGCGTGGCATATTGAGCAGGCTGTCGGTATGAAAAACCCCAAGCGTGTGGTCTTTCACGAGATCACCAAGGCTGCAGTAGAGGAAGCAATCGCACACCCACGACTCATTGACCAAAACCTACGACAGGCGCAGGAAGCTCGTCGTGTGCTTGATCGTATTGTTGGATACGACCTTTCAGGACTAATCTGGAAGAAGGTTCGCTATGGCCTTTCTGCAGGACGCGTACAGTCACCGGCACTCCGTATTCTTGCTGAGCGCGAGCGGGAGATTAAAGCATTCAATCCCGTTACCTATTTCGTACTACAAGCAGTCGTGGAGACCGCAAAGAAGATTTCATTTGCCGTTGTTGGAAGTGAGCAGCCAACATCGTCGCTTGACGCAGAGAAGATAGTGGCCCTTGGAAAGGCACACGCGTGGAGTGTTAGCGACATCACCGCAAAGGCAGAGGACAGGAATCCAAAGCCACCATTTACCACCTCAACACTGCAACAGGCAGCATCTACCCGCCTAGGCTTCTCCCCTTCACGCACCATGCGTGCCGCACAGAAACTATACGAAGCTGGACACATTACCTACATGCGTACTGACTCAGTATCCCTTTCAAAAGAATCCCTGCAGCATATTACCGCTACGATAATTTCCACTTATGGAAAAGAGTATGCCGAGGAACGTGTGTATAAGACAAAGAGTAAGAATGCACAGGAAGCGCACGAAGCTGTGCGTCCTACTGATATTGCAAAGACCCATGCAGGAAGTGCGGGCGATGAAGCTAGTTTGTATGAACTCATTCGCACACGCACCATGGCTTCCCAGATGAGTGCTGCTAAGGTGCTCCGTACAAATGTGAAAGTAACTGCAGATGCAGAAATACCATATTTCTCTGCAAATGGATCGCGGGTGATATTCCCAGGATGGTTGGCACTTGATACTGCTGCGCGTGGAGAGGATGTGGAGCTGCCAGAGCTTACCGTTGGTGAGAAGCTTTCGCTACTCTCACTTGAAGCGCTTGAAAAGCAGACTGAACCACCAAATCGCTATACCGAAGCAGGACTAATCAAGGAGCTTGAAAAGCGTGGCATTGGAAGACCGTCTACCTATGCCTCCACTATTCGTACCCTTGAAGACCGTGGGTATGTAGAAAAGACTGGCAGAACCCTTACCCCCACAGCAACGGGCATGGTGGTGTCAGGCTGGCTTGAGGAGCACTTTGCAAACTATGTTTCTGACTCGTTTACTGCAGAAATGGAAGATGAGCTTGATGAAATTGCTCGTGGTGAGCGAGACTATCTTTCAACCATGAAGGAGTTCTATGCTCCCTTTGAGGCGGCCGTGCAGAGCAAGGAGGATCTTCCAAAGGCAACGGCACTCGGTGCCGTACCAGAAGAGTTTGTGTGTCCGCTTTGTGGCGCTCCCATGGAATTTAAGCTTGGACGTGGTGGCATATTCATGAGTTGTACTCGCTACCCAGAGTGTAGTGGCGCACGACAGGAAAATGGTGCTGAACTCAAGAGTGATGAACCTGTTGGTGTTCATCCTGATACTGGCATGCCCATCTTTATACGCACCGGGCGCTTTGGGCCATATGTTGAAATGCCACTTGCTACTGCTCCAGTAGAAGCACCTGTGGAAGAGGACGTGCCTGCAACTAAAAAGAAGCGTGCTACTAAAAAGCCAAAGAAGGTGAAGATTGAAGCAAAGCGTGCAAGCATACCAGCAGGTACCGACCTTGGTAGTGTTACGCTTGCCGATGCAATTCGATACCTTTCCCTCCCACGTGATCTTGGTCTGCACCCCACAAGCGGAAAGCCAGTACTTGCAAACACCGGACGCTTTGGACCATACGTTGCGCATGATGGTGAGTTCCGTTCAATTAAGAAAGCTGATCCATATACCATTACGTTTGATGAGGCCATGACCCTTTTGAACACCCCTAAGCTTCCACCTCGTGGTGTTGAAATTGTGCGTGAAGTTGGAAAACACCCAAAGACCGGTAAGAGCATTACTCTGTATAAGTCTAAGCAGGGACTCTTCCTTAAGAAAGGACTTCGTAGAATATATCTTCCAGAAAGTCAGAGTGTTGAAGCGCTCACGCCACTTGAGGCTGCATCGTATTTGGCATAGTCCCCGTTTTGCAGAGCACGCACATGGGAGTATGCTCATAGTATGACGACCGTTAAGGAGTTACTTGCTGCACTCCACGCACCATCTCCAGAAGATGAGGCCCTTGTTCGTAAGGCATATGCATTTGCTGAGAATGCACACAAAGATCACAAGCGATATTCTGGTGAGCCGTACTTCCTTCACCCAGCAGCAGTTGCAAAGCACATAGCAGAGCTCGGACTAGACGCTGAAACCGTGGTGGCAGGACTCCTACATGACGCCGTTGAAGACACGGCGATGGAACCCGAAGAGCTTGAGAAGGAATTTGGCCCTCAGGTGCGTTTTCTCGTTGATGGGGTGACAAAGCTCGGAAAGCATAAGTATCAGGGCGCAGAGCGCCATGCAGAGAGTTTGAGGCGCCTTCTTGTGGCAACATCACAAGACGTTCGTGTGCTCATCATCAAGTTGTGTGATAGGTACCACAACATGACCACGCTTCAACATGTACCTGCACACAAGCAAAAGCGTATTGCACTTGAGACTCTTGAAATATACGCACCACTTGCTGACCGACTTGGGATGGGAGCTCTAAAGAAAGAGCTTGAGGACCTAGCATTTCCTGCCGTTGATCCTGATGCCTATGCGCATGCGCTTGAAGTTCGTAAGCTTAAGAATAAGGAAACTGAGGAAGGACTTATTAAAGTACAGAAGGAATTACGTCATGCCCTTGCCCGTCGCTCTATCACAAACTTCCACACTGATATACGCATGAAAGGACTCTGGAGTCTTCACCAGAAACTGAAGCGTAAAGGAGACGATATTACGCGTATACATGATATTGCAGCACTCCGCGTTATTGTGCCCACCATTGATGATTGCTATAGCGCGCTGGGTGTTATTCACTCCCTTTGGAAACCACTACCCGGTGAGTTTAAAGACTATATTTCATTCCCAAAACCAAATGGCTATCAATCTCTTCATACCACCGTGCTAACACCTGAGGCAGGTATTGTTGAAATGCAAGTGCGTACAGAAGAGATGCACCAAAAGGCGCAATACGGTATTGCCTCTCACATGTCGTATAAGCAGATTGGCTCTATAACCAGTGGCCTTACTCCTGACGGACAAAAGCAAGCATATGAAAAACTCTCTTTCTCATGGATGCGAGGACTCGTGCCGGGTCTGCTAAAACTTCGTAAGTCTGAGACTAAGGAAGAAGTCTCGCAAGAATCAAAAAAGAAAACACCTACTCACAACCAGCCGAGATGGCTCGCTGAACTTGCTGACGCACACGCACCAATTGCGGGATCAGATGACTTTACTCAAGGACTTAAAGAGGATTTCTTCTCGCACCGGGTATTTGTGTTTACACCCACCGGAGACGTCATTGACCTCCCTACCAACTCAACACCCGTAGACTTTGCCTATGCAATTCACAGTGAGCTCGGGGACCATATGAATGGCGCAAAAGTGAATAACAAAATGGTGTCATTTGATAGCGTGCTCCATAACGGAGACGTGGTGCAGATATTAGACCGCGCGTCTGCAAAACCAACGGCAAAGTGGCTTGAGTATGCACGCACAAGCCTAGCACGCAGACACATTAGAATAGCGCTTGGTATGTCGGACCGTTCAGGAAGGGCAGAAACCCGCACGCCAAAGAAGCGAGCTGCTATAAAGGGAAAGAAATAGGTTACACCGTGAAGTTTTGTACTGAGTACAAATCCTCCTCTTCAGAGGCCTCAGCGGCAGCGATCTCACTAGCAATTACCTCCTGTGTACTTTCTGAGGCAGTGGGCTGAAATGGTGTTTCAACAGATATAGGTGTAGCAAGGGCGTCTGGACTCATCTGCTGTTCTCGCTTCTCTGCCAGCATGGTTGCTATATGTGACAGGTCTTCTGGTGAGAAGAACTCGATAAGGAGCCTGCCCCCGTTTGGACGGTTTTCAATGAGTACTCGTGTTCCTAGTGTTTCAGTAAGAGACTTCTCAAGCTCCATCATCTGCTCGGTCTTATCGTGCTTGCGTATCTTGTCTTGCGCTATGCGACGAGCAAGCTGCTCTACAACACGTACGGATGTTTTCTTTAGAAGAATCTCCTTGAAGAGCGTGTCCCGCTCTTCAGGACGGTCGGTGAGCATCAGGAGGGCACGGGCATGTCCTTCAGTGAGCTCACGTCCTACTACGGCTTGCTGAATAGCTTCAGGAAGCTGCAGCAGACGAATAGAGTTTGATACGTATTCACGGCTTCTTCCAATCTTTGCAGCAATTTCCGCATGGGAGGTGCCAAATGATTCTGCAAGTTGTGCAAGTGCCTTTGCCCTATCAATGGCATTAAGATCTTCACGCTGAAGGTTCTCAATAATGGCAAGTTCAAGCTTCATGCGATCAGTCTGCTCTCCTGCACGAATAACCACCGGCACTTCCCGAAGTCCAATGAGCTTACTTGCACGAAGACGTCGCTCTCCTGCTATAAGCTCATATACCGTTTGAAGACCACCATCTTCTTTTTCTCTGTCTTTACTTGTCACTACCAGTGGCTGGAGCACACCATACTGTCTAATGGATTCAGCAAGACTCTTTAGGTTTGCTTCATCAAACTCAATACGTGGTTGATAGGGGTTTGGTAATATGCGATCTACTTCAACCCAGTATACTGAGTCATATTTTGTTGGTAGGTAATTTTTCTCGGGCATTGTATGCAGTTTATCATGCGTGTTGCGATATGCGCTCTAACCAAGTAGGATTATTTGAACGCTGGAGTGGCGGAATTGGTATACGCGACGGATTCAAAACCCGTTCCTTCGGGTTGTGGGTTCAAGTCCCACCTCCAGCACTAATGCAATGAGCGAAAAAATAGACATAGTATGCGTCGTAGGACCTACTGCCTCAGGTAAGACGGCTGCTGCAATTGCCATAGCCAAGGAGCGCCATGGTGAGATTATTTCTGTAGATTCACGGCAGGTATATAGAACCCTGAATATTGGTACTGAGAAAATATCTGAGGAGGAAATGCAGGGAATACCGCACCACCTGCTTGATGTGCGTGACCCACAGGAGGTGTACACCGCAAGTGATTTTGTAGCAGATGCAACGAGACTTATTGAAGATATACACGCACGAGGAAAGCTTCCAATTCTTGCGGGAGGTACGCATTTCTATTTTGATGCACTCCTAAATGGACTTCCAAGTACTACCCCACCAAACACAGCGCTCCGAGAAGAACTTGCGGCCAAGTCTACAGAAGAGCTCTTTGCAGAGCTTCTACGCCTTGATCCTGTTCGTGCGCATAGGATAGATCCACACAATAAGAGACGACTACTCCGTGCACTTGAGATTATTGCTCATGAGGGGTCAGTGCCAGAGCGCACGAGAGTTGAAACACCGTATGCCGTTACGTGGGTTGTTATCAATCCTCCTAAGGAAGAACTTCTTCCTCGTATTGTCGCAAGACTTACAGACACGCTTGCACGAGGACTTGTGGAAGAAGTCCGTTCTGTTAAAGAGGCAGTTGGTGACGAACGCTTGCGTGAGCTAGGTCTTGAATACCGTGTTGTCGGTGAATACGTAGACGGCAAGATATCTGAGGAAGAGCTTCTTCCTATTCTTTCAAATAAGCTGTGGCAGTATGCGCGTGCTCAGAAGAAGTGGTTGAAGAGGCTTATGGTAGCTGAATAGAATCAGTACATGTGCTAAAACCAACATTTGCATAGTCTGCATACATGTCATTTGCAGCGCTTGCAACTAACACTTGATACTTAAGTGAGCACAAGTCGTTCTGGGATATACCGAGGCGAGAAATCAAAAAAGCCTCAGCGTGAACTCTTGCATTTTTAAGTGGTTCCTTTAGCAGAACCACGGTAAACAGACTTCCCTTACTCTCGTATGAGATTGTGTACTCGTCTGAAACGGCACCTGCTGGACAGGTACCATCCACTAGACAGTAGCCTACTGACCCTGCAAGAAAATAGTCTCCATCATTAACCGTGTCCTGTACTGTCTCCTTGTTGTGCATGAAATCTAGTACTGAAATTGTATTCTTAGTACTTCCTTCAATTTGAATGCGCACATTTGCACTGCCTGTTGTAATGCTATTTGAGGGGGTTGACTGCGGGAATGAAACTGGGGAGGTGGTGGTATCTACTGGTGCAGGCTTTTTAGTGAAAGCGTATACAAGTCCAGCTACCAGAACCATGAGGAGGACAGAGGAGAGAATTAGTAGTTTTTTCATAGTAAAGATTAGATATTGTACTTGGCGACACATTGCGCTTGTTTAGATGCTCTACTATCGGCAAGCCAATCATTAAATTTACTTCCCGCAGGACGAGTATTCATAAGACATGCCGCTGCAGAAGCGTTACACGATAGGTTCTGTGCCGCAGCAGTACAAGCACGCGCAAGAGCCTCCTGCCCTGCTTTCACACGACCACCACGAAATGCCTGAGAGCAGTTTAGATTACCTGAACCACTCCACCCTACCTTTTGTGCAGCTTGTGTACACACAGGTAGATTCAAACTGTGACATTTGTCATTTGCACCGAGCGTAATCTGAAACATTCCTCGTGCGCTAGTTTGTGCTCCTTGCACCGTTGTGGGAATTGACGTGTTCTTACCACAAGCACTTTCATGTATTGCCAAGCAAGAAAAAGTATTCGCTTCCGCCACGCTAAGTGTGTAGCCTCCCTGTGCTGCTGCACTTTGAATAGAAGCAGGTGAACAGCTTCCGCTTCCCACACCAAGTTTTGAGCTATAACCCACCGATGCACTTGAGCTAGGCGCCTCGGTAGCAATATCAACCGCATCAGTAGTAATTGCTACAGGATTTCTAGCAACAACACACTTATGATTCCCGGTATCGGCAAGTATGGCGTTCCAAGGACCAAACCCTGATTGATCTCCGTCATAAAAACTTTTCATTACAAAGTCCACAATTAGCCACGCACAGAGCACAACAACAGTACCAACCAGCGCATTTAGTATTTGGTTCTTTGCATCAGAAAGTACCTTTGGATTTGTAGGACTTAGTATCAACCGTACTCCTGCATATGCAAAATAGAACACTGCCAAGAGAAGACCTACGGAGATAACAAAGTTTATGACGTTCTGCAGTGTTTGAAGTACACAACCATAGTCAGGAGCGGTAGTGAGTGCTTGTCCATCTGGACCCTGCTGATTATCACAATTACACTCAGTAGGGAAAATTGGGTCTGTAGAAAATAGTCCTGCTGCCTGTGTTCCAAACGGAACCATGAGGACAAGTGAGAACACAAAGACTCGGGCAAGTTTCAAAAGAGTAGATGAGGGTGCGCGCATACGTATACGTATTCTACGATATATATCTACACAAGTGCGCTACTATTCCCCACAATTCTGTATCTGTATTAAATGACCTAAATCTGGTATCTTCAATCGTACTGGGTCCATAGTTTAGTGGTAGAACATCGGTCTCCAAAACCGATAGTGTAGGTTCGATTCCTACTGGGCCCGCTCATTTTGGTACTGTATTTACTTAGTTTACATTTAATTCGTAGACAAGGGGTATGCCTCTCCCTGCTCAATTGCTACAAAAGATCCCGAACAGTCTGCACAAACGCTAGTACAAACACCATTACCCTATCAAACCCGCTGCTACTTATCTCACGTACTGAATCAGATATGGCACCTAGCCCTGCCAGTAGCTGACTACCTTGCCGCTCCTCTGCCAACGTACGTGCCCTATTATCATACGTAATATGTCCCTGCACATAGCTGTATATTGCAGATGCACTCGACATGTTTGAAACGGTAGAGACAAGTGAAGAGGTGTAATAGTTTGGAGCAGATGGATTTGTCATTTGCACATTCTTGTTGTTTGAAAGAACGTTTGTAGGGTCAGGACTACCACAAGAACCACAGGTAACATTGGTACTTACGTCATCAAGTACATTCCAATAGTTTCCAGACAAGGTATTTCTGTTTCCTCCCATTGCCTGTGCGTATGGCTGTCTTCCTGTGCGCAAGAGTACTGATGGTGGTTTACCACCGGTCTGTAGAAGTACGTTATTGGCAACGGTAGAGTTCTTAAGATTATCAAGACGCATTCCCTGACTGTCAGCGTTAAGAATTACGTTATTGCTTATGTTTGCATTTGGATACCCAATGCCAGCTGCCGTCTTATCCTGCAGGTTAATACCGAGAATTGCTTCACCAGAACCCTGGTTAATGATATTGCGTGTGATTGTTACTCCCGTCATTGGAGACGTATCGTTGGTGTCATTAAAGAGATGAATGAAGTCTCCGTGGTCACCACTTCCCCAGTGCCATGGGTGTGATGAAGAAAGAGTATTTGCATCAATAACAAGACCTGAGTACACCGCACCCACAATTGGCGAGGTGCGCATATCATGAATGTCGTTTCTTCGTATAGTAACTGAGTTAGAGCTGGCCAGAGCAACACCCTTACCTACGTTATATATCTCGTTGTCCTGAATAAGGATGTTTGATGAACGAGTTAGGGAGAATCCATAGCCTGTAGGTACGCCCATAACATTTCCTGTTGAATCAAGCGTGCTTGCGCTTGGTGAAATACCATTTACTGCCCCTGCTGAGTTAATAGACGAGTCTGTAAATGAAATGTTAGTTGATGTATTGATGTAGACAATTGGAGTATACGAAACAGTGCTTGCCGTAGGCGCATAATCAACCTTCACATTTTTAACAGTAATGTATGAGCTTGAATAAAAGGTAATGTTGTTAAACACTGCTGGATTACTTGGATCAGCAGACGCAATGATCACATTAGAAGAAAAGTTCTTCTTAGAGATGTATAGATATCCGTAGTTTCCTGGGGCAAGCAAGATGGTGTCTCCACCATTTGCACTTCCAAGGGCAGTATTGAGCTCAGCAAGCGTTGTAACCGTCCCTGTTGGTGACGGGTTCGGATTTGGATCAGGTGCCGGATCCGGTGGAGGTGGTACCGGATCAGGTACTGGGTCTGGAATAGGATCAGGCTCTGGTCCTGGGTCAGGGTCTGGAATGGGGGCGGGGTTTGGATCAGGTGCCGGTACCGGATCAGGTACTGGTGGAGGTACTGGAACTGGATCAGGTACTGGTGTAGTTGTAGGTGGCACTACCGGCGTAGGGGTAATTGAAACTTTAGTAATGGGTGCTGGTGTCTTTGCACCTGGTGTTGTGACCGCAAGTCCCACCACCTGTGTTCTTCCCGTTGTGGGGTCTGGTGGCGTAAAGGCTGGTATCAAGCCGATGGTAGTGAAGTTATAATTCTTAGTAAACTCAGTACCCAGGTACATACTCTCTTGTGCAGCATGCAGTAGTGCAGGCAATTCATCTCGCTTTGTGTATCCAAATGCAGTACTGGCTGCAAGCAGTATGAGCAGTGTAGGGAGAGGACGTAGATACCATGGCACCCGTGGTGCTGGTGCGGGTTCAGGTACCTGCATCCCTGGTTGCCACATCTTCGTGCGCAGCGTGCGCACGGCAAGAGCACCATTAATATCCTCAGCCGACCAGCCACCGTGTGAGAGTTCCTCACGAACTTTGTCTTCAGAAAGTCCGTGTGCAAACTTTTCTTCTATTTGTGTGTGTAGTTCAGTGTTCGCCATGTAGTAAAAAATCTCACCGCAATGGTTGAAAGCGTTATACAATAACGATAGCACATAGCGGCATGCTTTATGCCCTATGCCTGCATGGATAGAAACACGGTTGCAAGCCCTTGACAAATAGTAACTATATCTATATAGTTATGAAGAAAGGAGATGTACCATGTACGCGATCATAACTGTACCGGTAGTCGCCGGTATTCTGTGGGGGACCATTAACATGGCGCGTCAGCGCCTCCCCCAGATCAAAGCCGCCCTTCGGGGTGAACTTGGTCGAGCAAAGGGCTGGCGCACGTAGCCAGCCCCGCCACCTCGAGGGCCATCTGCCCTTTAGGTGGCTTTCGTTTTAGATACTCATACAAAAACCGCCTCGTGGGCGGTTTTTGTGCTATTTCTTTACTTCCTTAAATACCTCTCGCTTTCGTGTAGTTGGATCAAACTTTTTAAGCTCAAGCTTACGCTCAACTTTCTTCTTGTTTTTGCGTGTGTATACAACATGGTCTGAGACCGTTGAACGCATTTTAACGAGGTTTACCTGTGACATACGGAGACTATACCAAAACTCCCCCTACCCTGCAACCGCAGCTTTTGGCTTTGCTTTTCGTGCCACGGCCTTTTTAACCTCAAAGTGTGGTGCACTGTTCTTAATGGTTACCGTTATGGTTCCCCCTTCAAGGACTCCCTGGCTCACCATGAGAGAGGCTACTGGGGTGAGTATGGTGTCTTGGATAGCGCGCTTTAGAGGGCGAGCGCCGTACTGAGGGTTATATCCACGCTCACCGAGCCACGCACGCACTTCCTGGGTAATGTCGAGAGTGATGCGCTTTGTGGCCAAGCGTTCAATGACTTCTTTCACCTGACTTTCTACGATGTCGGTAAGAGCTTCCCTTGAAAGCACGTCGAAGATGATGATGTCATCAAGACGGTTTAAGAACTCAGGACGGAAGTGGTTCTTTAGGGTGCTTAGCACCTTATCCTTAACCTCTGCGTACTGTACAACTTCGTCAGCAGCATTGTGGCTAAATCCAATTGACGCCATTTTGTCCATGAACTCAGCACCAATGTTTGAGGTGAGAATGATGATGGTGTTCTTGAAGTTCACCTTTCGTCCCTTTCCGTCAGTAAGGTGTCCGCTATCAAGCACCTGCAGCAATATATTGAATACTTCTGGGTGTGCCTTTTCAACCTCATCAAAGAGAACCACTGAATATGGTCGGTGGCGAATACGCTCCGTTAGTGAACCTGCTTCTTCATACCCTACATAGCCAGGAGGTGCACCGATGAGCTTTGCAACTGAGTGCTTTTCCATAAACTCACTCATATCAACACGAACGAGTGCGTCCTTGTCGTTAAACATAAACTCAGCAAGACGTCGTGAGAGCTCTGTCTTACCTACACCGGTAGGACCAAGGAAGAGGAATGAACCGATAGGGCGATTAGGGTCTGAGATACCTACCCGTGAGCGCTTAACGGCATTACTTACAAGCTTGATTGCATTGTCTTGTCCAATAACCGCAGCAGTAAGGTCCTGTTCCATACGGGCAAGCTTTGCGGCTTCCTCTTCAATCATCTTCACTACAGGAATACCCGTCCAGCGAGAAACTACTCCCGCTATCTCATGTTCGGTAACCTCCTCATGTAAGATGCGGCGTGACTTCTGCAATAGCTTAAGACGCTTGCTCTTCGTCTCAAGATCCTTCTTTAGTGACGGTACTTTTGAGTACTGGATTTCAGCAGCAAGAGTGAGATCACCTGATGCCTCTGCGTTATCAGCGGCAACACGAAGTTTTTCAAGTTCTCCCTTAATGCCACGAATGCTTTGAATAACTTCTCGTTCGTTCTTCCACTTAAGTTCAAGCTCACTTGTCTTCTCACGAAGATCCGCTATTTCACTATCAATCTTCTTTATACGTTCACGTATTTCCTTTGCGTGTGTACGCTCTTGCCCTGATTCTGTCTCATCATCCTTCTTCAGTGCCTGACGTTCAATTTCAAGACGGCGTATTCTTCGGTCAGTGTCTTCAAGTACTGGTGGTTTATTCTCAAGTGCAATACGTAGTCCTGACGCTGCCTCATCAATGAGGTCAATTGCCTTATCCGGAAGGAATCTATCTGCGATATACCGACTAGAAAGCTCTACGGCAGAGACAATTGCACCGTCAGTAATGCGTACACCGTGAAAAAGCTCGTACTTATCACGTAGTCCACGAAGTATGGCTACAGCGTCTTCAAAGGTAGGTTCGTTTACAAATACCGGCTGGAAGCGTCTTGTGAGTGCTGAGTCCTTTTCAATATGTTGCTGGTATTCCTTAAGGGTAGTCGCACCAATCATGCGAATGTCTCCACGCGCAAGTGCAGGCTTAAGCATGTTGGTTGCGTCAAGTGCTCCTTCCGCAGCTCCTGCACCAACGAGTGTGTGAAGCTCATCCACAAACAGAATTACCTTACCCTCTGCCTTCTCAACCTCCTTCATCACACTCTTCATGCGCTCTTCAAACTCGCCACGATACTTTGTACCGGCAATCATGAGACCAAGGTCAAGTGAGAGTAGCTCCTTACCCTTAAGACTTTCAGGCACATCACCACTGGCAAGACGTAGTGCAAGTCCTTCTGCAATAGCAGTCTTTCCTACTCCTGCCTCTCCAATTAGTACGGGATTATTCTTTGTTCTACGAGAAAGAATCTGTATCACACGGCTAATCTCTTGGTCTCGTCCGATAACAGGATCAAGCGCATTATCAGCCGCAAGCGTTGTGAGGTTACGGGTGAACTTAGCAAGTGCACGAAAACGCTTTGCTTCTGTTGCGTGCCCATCCTTTGAATTCTTAAGCTCTTTGAGCACCTTCAGTACGGTGTCTGCATCAATCTTGAAACGATTAATAGTTTCTTCTGCAGGACCAGGAAATTCTAGTATTGATACAAAGAGATGTTCAGTACCAATGAATGAGTCATTCATCTTGGCAGCAACCTTTCCAGCAGATTCAAGCACCTCAGCGAGCTCAGGAGTGAGGTAGAGGTTATATGACGGAGAGAGTGTGGAGGCAGCTTCAGGAGATTCAAGTGTTTCAAGTAGCGTATCTGCAAGCAACAGCGTATCGATGTCCATGCGATCAAGGACTGAGAACACCAATGACTCCTCCTGATGGATGAGTGCGGTGAGGAGGTGGAGTGGGCTCACGTGGTTTTGTCCACGTTCAATGGCAAGCTCGTGTGCCCGCTTAATTGCTTCCTTTGCTTTTGTCGTGAAGTTTTTAAATGGTGGCATACCCCTAGTATACCTAGCCTGAAGTTGATAATCAAAGTGCAAAACTACACGCTGCTATGGCGTAGCAGTTCCTGAAAGTAGTGCTGAAATCTCATCAGCAGTAATGAGAACTCCTGCAATTGGTCCACCCATACCAATAACTGATCCAGAAAGATCTACGACACCTGCACCAACAGGAAGGTGTGGTAGGTCAGTGTGAATACCAGCACCATCTACCTTACTTATGATGCTTGTAATTGCTTCTGAATCCTTTGATATGGCAATGGCTGTTTGTCCTTGCTTCAAAAGACTTACCTTAGGCAGTACTGCAGCGGGAGCATCTGGTAGTACGGCGGTGTCTGCAAATCCGTATATGGTTACGCTTCCATTACTCTTTGAGATTGATGCAGCAAATCCACTACCATTAGAAAATGTAATGACTGCATCTTTTGGAAGTCCACCGGGTACGGTTGCCGTTGCCACTGCTCTTGATTTTGGAAGATACACCCCATAGGCAATTGCGGGAGTTGTTGTTGAGCCTTTAAAGATAAGTACGGTACGTGCTGCATCTGATGCAACTGCACTGGTGAGAAGCTGCTCGCTTGAAGGCGCTTGCGACGCTGGCTTTCCTGGTGTTACCACCTGTATAGGAGTAGAGATGGTTTCAATAGTGTGATCCACAATTCTATTTACGGTCTGAGAAACACTTACTGGTGCCTTATCAAGAAGCGATACGGTAAGGACGCCCGTTGCAATGGAAACAATAAAGTTCACAAGCACCATAAGTAGTAACAGCTGCGACTTTGTTAGATCTTCAATATTCATATCGGTAGTATAGCAAGGAGAACGAACTGTGTGGTACTGGTGTGGTGATTACGACCCCACAACTAAAAGATTCTTTTGGTGCTCTAAATACTGAATAGTTTCTATGAGCGCTGTAGTAAAGGCACGAAGCTCTTTCGGTGTTGTCTCGTGTCCCCAGGAAACTCGTAGTGTAGACAGTGAACGCTCTATGTCTCCCGTAAGGAGCGCTACTGCGCGCGATCCTTTATTCTCAGTCTCACAGGCACTCTTTGTTGAAACAGAAAATCCTTTAGCATCAAGCAACATAACGCCATAGTCAGTATCAAGCCCCTTGCATGAAAGGTTCACTATATGCGGTGCCATCTTCTTAGATTCAAGTACAGAGACCTGTGGAAGATTTGTTAGTACCGTCTCCACCAACTCACGGCGCATATGCTCTGCACGTGCTACAAATGCCTCACGTTCTTGTGCTGCAGTACTAAGTGCTGCTGCAAAGCTTGCCGCAAGTGCCACAGCCTCAGTACCAGGACGAAGTCCTTCCTCCTGCCCTCCTCCATACATACTGGGTGAAAGGTGTGTAGGGTCACCGACGATTAGGGCACCAATGCCACGCACTCCCCCTACCTTCTGTGCATCAAGAGTTAGCGTGTCTGCACTAAGGCGCAGCCTGTCATATGATTCCACCAAGGGGAGCTGACTTCCATCCACGTGCAGGCTAATTGGCTGTGGGCGGGTGTCTAGCACCTTACGTACCCCACGTACATCAAAGCGCGTACCCGTCTCACCACACACCGCATCAACACATACAAGCACCGTCTCTGGACGCAGTAATTTCTCTAATGCCACAAGATCAAGTATTCCGTTAGCTAGTGGAATTGGTTCAACCACAACACCAAGTGTGGCAAGTGACTCTACTGATGAAACAAGTGAGGCGTGTGCGCTTGGAAGATACAGCACGTGCAGAGCTGCCCCGCTCGTGCCCTGCGCTATCTTGTTTTGAACAAACCCCCGTATAGCTAAGTTATTTGCTTCAGTAGCGCCACTGGTGAAAATGACATTGCGTGCCTTTACCCCAGCATACGTAGCAATAGTGCTACGCGCTTTCAGGAGTGCCTCTTTCGCAACTCTTCCTTCTTCATGCGGAGACGAAGGATTTCCATAGAGCGTACTTGCTGTAAGAAATGCAGTACGCGCTTCTTTGCACACCGGTGCACTCGCAGCATAGTCGAGATAGATTCGTTTCTTTGCAAAAAGCGTCATACTAGTACTGTGTAGTACGAGGCGCCTCAGTGCAAGCGGTTTGTTGCCCAAACCCCTGTTTTGTGTTACTTTTTTGTCGTATGGCACTTGCCCCACGTCCCCCAATTGTTGCCGTCATGGGTCATATCGACCACGGTAAGTCATCATTACTCGACTACATTCGTAAGTCACAAGTAACCGCCGGAGAAGCCGGCGGTATTACGCAACACGTATCGGCATATGAAGTTATGCACGAACACGAGGGTACCGCACGTGGCATTACCTTTCTTGATACACCAGGGCATGAGGCATTCCGTGCGCTCCGTGCACGCGGTGCACTTGCTGCTGACATTGCCATTCTTGTTATTGCCGCTGAAGAAGGAGTAAAGCCACAGACACTTGAAGCGTATACCGCCATTACCGAAGCAAACATTCCGGTGGTTGTTGCGTTTACAAAGATAGACAAGAACAACGCTGATATTGAGCGAGCAAAGATGTCTACCGTTGAGCACGGTATTTATATTGAAGGGCTCGGTGGCTCTATTCCGTATGTGGGCGTTTCTTCAAAGTCTGGAGAAGGTGTGCCTGAGCTTCTTGATCTGGTGCTCCTAACCGCAGACCTCGCAGAGCTCACTGCACGAAATGATGGTGATGCTGAGGGGTTTGTACTTGAGTCTTCACAGGAGCCAAAGCAAGGTATGTCAGCAACACTAATTATCAAGAACGGTATGCTTGCCACCGGTTCATTTGTTGTTGCTGGACGTGCTATTGCACCCGTTCGCTTCATTGAAAACTTTGCAGGGGAGCGCCTTACCGAAGCCCTCCCTTCACAACCCGTACGTATTTCAGGCTTTAGCGAACTCCCTGGTGCCGGTACCCCATTTATTGCCGTTGCCACTAAGAAAGAAGCAGAGAAGCTTGCTGCACTAACTGACACCCCGCCCCCACCAGTGCGTGAGCCTGTTTCAGTAGATGGCAAGGTGGTACTTCCCCTAATCGTAAAGGCCGATGTGTCTGGAAGCCTTGATGGTATACGCCATGAAATTCAGAAGATTAGTCACGACAGAGTGACCATTAAGATTATTAGTGAAGGTATTGGTGCCGTTACAGAAGGTGATGTGAAGAGCGCACTGGCAAGTAGTGCCATTGTTATTGCCTTCACGGTTGGTATTGAGACGAGTGCTCGTGACTATGCTGAGCGCAATGCTGTAGCCATTGAATCGTTCTCCATTATCTATGACATGAAGGATCGTATCGAGGCCTTGGTTAGTGCCCGTGCGCCACGCATAACAGAGGAAGTGGTAACTGGTGAAGCAAAGGTTCTTAAGGCCTTTAGCGTAAATGGTAACAAGCACGTGCTTGGTGCAACCTGGATCTCAGGCTCACTCTGTGTGGGCGATATGGTTCGTGTTGAACGCCGTGGTATTCCTCTTGAGCGAGGCCGTCTCACTAATCTGCAGGTAGCACGCTCTGACGTGCAGGAAATAAAGATGGAGGGTGAATTTGGGCTACAGGTAGAGACTAAGGCAGAGGTATCTGCTGGTGACACACTGTATACCGTTCGTATGATTGAAAGCTAATATGTCTACACGCGATAACAAGGCAGCAGCACTCGTAACGGAGCTTGCCGCACAATACATTTCAATTGAGGCAGGACGTAATACTCTTATTACCCCTATTCATACTGACATCAGTAGCGACAGAAAGAACGCTACGATCTTTGTCAGTGTGTACCCAACAGAAGAAGGACCGAATGCTATTAAATTCCTCACAAGACACAAGGATCACTTCCGCTCCTTCTTGCGTACCAAGGCACGACTTTCAACCCTTCCCTACATTAAATTTGAGATAGACTATGGTGAAATAAACCGCCAGAATATTGAAAAGCTTTCAAGTGAGCTCAAGGGAACAATTCCCATGGAATAGAGGTGTGGTAGCATGGCTCTACGGCCTGGTGGCGAAGTGGTAACGCTCGAGTCTGCAAAACTCGCATGCGCGGGTTCAATTCCCGCCCAGGCCTCAACTAGTACTGTTCCGTGGTATCGTCTTAACACGCCGAGGTGATGGAATGGTAGACATAGGGGACTTAAACTCCCCAGACAGCAATGTCGTGCGGGTTCGAGTCCCGCCCTCGGCACCCCTGTGATATCGTTAGTATATGGAACCCTACTGCTATTTTAATGGGGCTGTAATCCCCCTTACGGACGCACACGTACGTCCTGATGACCTTGGCATGCTACGCGGCTTTGCTGTGTATGAAGGCATTACCGCCATTGACGGAGTACCCTTTCACTTTCATGATCACTATGAGCGGCTAGAGCATTCTACAGGTGCACTTGAGCTTGCCATTCCCTTTACTGAAGAAGAGATTCTTTCTGGTATTACAGAGCTTTTGCAAAAGAATGTCCCTACGGGCCGAGCGAGTATTAGGCTCATACTCTCTGGTGGCCAGGCAGTTGGAGGAATAGAGTACAAGGAGGAAAACACCCTCTTATACGTGCTTGCAGAGCCTGCTACGCCCATGCCAGACGCTTGGTATACAGACGGTGTCTCTTTAATAACTGCTGAGCATGATAGGTTCATGCCTGAGTATAAGACAACAGCATATATTACTGCCGTACTGCTACAGAAGGCACGCAAGGCTTCTGGTGCTGCAGAGATTCTCTATACGTCAGGTGACACCATACTTGAGTGTGCTACGAGCAACATATTCATTGTGAAGGATGGTTGTGTGTACACACCAGACTCGTACATCCTTAAAGGAATCACTCGGAATGTTGCTATTGAAATGCTTTCTACAGATCACACGGTGGTTCAAGGTGAAGTTACCGTACAAGATCTTGAGGATGCTGATGAGGTATTCATTACTTCTTCGTTTAAGGACATCGTGCCGGTTGTTACAATTGATGACGTACCAGTTGGAGGAGGTGTCCCTGGCCCCATTACCAAAAAACTCATGGCAGACTTTGCCCGTGCGCTATCAAGTGCAGAGGTTGAAAAATAAGTGGAATGCAGGTAGTATTTTGAAGGTAGCATGCGCCCGTAGCTCAGTTGGTAGAGCAACTCCCTCTTAAGGAGATGGTCCCTGGTTCGAATCCAGGCGGGCGCACAAAAGGCACACATTGTGCAGAATTTCCCTTTCTTGATTTTTGCCTTATACTAGGTCTGTGCGACTCACTCATGCTGGAGTGGTGAAATTGGTATACACGCCTGCCTTAGGAGCAGGTCCTTTCGGGGGTGGAGGTTCAAGTCCTCTCTCCAGCACTACTAAAACGCTATATTTCTAGCGCTTTTTTGTACCTATACAAACTTGACATTTTACGTTCTAAACGTATTATTATACGTGGACTAATTGTAGGGCAATTCTGCCCGTTGAAATTCATAGGAGCTTCAAATGGACACTATCGTTTCTCTTCTGTATGGCGTCTCTGTTACGGCAATTGCCGTTGCAACGCCATTCGTACTCAACCACTTCGCCGATGACGACATTCTCTTCACCAAGGTGGAAGAAGGTACGGCAAAGGCGATCATGAGGGGTAAGACCCTCGCCAGCATCGTGATGTCAAACGGCAGCACGTATCTGAATGATCCGCGTATGCCGTGGTTCATCGACAGCATTCCCGAATGGGAGGTGTTGCCACAGGATAAATGGAAGGCAGAAATTGCGGCTTCGCCATATGTCGGGAACTGTGAATCGCGGGGGCTGCTCGCTAAAAGCATGGGGCTATACCCTGTCGGCCTCCCACCCTTCATGGCCGTACACAAGTATGACTTTGAGTGGAGTGAGGGTGGTACGGGAAATGCTCCACTGCGTAACAGGAATGAGGAAACTGATTTCATTTACGTCGTGGAATTCCCATACACCGTCACGCTTCAGGGTGCAGAAAACAAGGATGGCATCCCCATCGATGTTCGGTTCCAGCTGTCACTGCAGATCGTCAATCCCGCCAAAGCTCTCTTCACGGAGAACTGGCTGGATGTCGCCATTGCAGCGGCACTGCGATCTGCCCGCAGCTATGTCGGATCGAAAACATTCGATCAACTGAAGTCAGAAAACAACCCCGAAGACGTCGG
>CALLKD010000085.1 GCA_938008595.1 uncultured bacterium
ATGGAGCGGGGGGATTGGTGTCACAAGTGCTCTGTAGGAGCGTGTGGTGGTGGTGGTGGCGGCGTGCATGTGAGCACCTGCAGGTGGATGTGAAGCGCTCGGCTCGAGTGCGTGTCGTTGCCAGTGCTGATCCTGATGCTGATGATGATGATGCTTTTGATGACTTCTCTGACTTTCCTGAGACAAGAACACCTCTGTCGAACTAACAACCTTCAACGAACTTTAACTCAGCTTTGATTGATTACTGACTTGCCTACGGCATCCTTCGGGACTGGATGCTCACAGGCCTTCTCCGACTACCGCATTGAACCCTGCATGATGATGACTTTCTTACCAGCGAGTTGGCGCGTCCCAAGGTGTTGGCATGAGACACCCAGCTGACTTGGCTGAAGACTTTACTCTACAATTCTTCTTTTTCTCTACAATTCTTAACGACCTGGATTGGTGGGCGGTGCTTCGGCACCATGGCGAGCGATTGCGACTTGGCTTGATAGATGGTTGGTGGTGCTTTGGCATCATTGCCATGATGATTCTTTCTTTACCCTTGCGACCATCACCCCTTCACCGCAGGCCGCACGCGACGGGCGTACCCCACGAACGTGCCGCTTGTCTGGAGTTGGTGGTGGTCTGCTTCAACAACTCGACTCCACTGGCCACCGGGGCGGCTTCGGCCGTAACGGCGTAAACAGGCCCTCGAGGCCACACTGTTTTGTAAGGCGGCTAGCTTCTTCTTCTTCTTCTTCTTCTGAGGGAGCAGGAAGCAACCACGGTTACGGGAGGGACCGAGATGACGACGATGTTAGCAGCAATGGAGCGCGTGACGAGCACGGGGGAGGTGGGGGAGCCAGTACTGCTGAGGGCGGGCCGGCGCGGGGCTCGCCACACCACTGCCATCGCGAGGCGCTCGGGAGGCTAGTACGACGAGGTCGGCAGTGGCGCGAGGACAGTAGGGATGGGGCCAGGGAGAGCGGTGCTAGCGGGAGTGATGGGGACAGTGTCGTTACGATGGAGTGGGTGCCGGCGCGAGGCACTGGGGGCCGACGAGGAGGTCGGTCCTGAATGTGAGTCAGGACGGAATGGAGGGGGAGCGATGGTGGCGGGGCGGTGTCCGGAGGAGGCCTGGGTCCACGGGGAGGCCATGGGGCACGGAGCAACGGTGATGCAAGATGCCAAGGTTGAGTGGGAGACATGATGCTGAGGGTGATTACGAAGTGATGCGATCCGAGAGATTCGATTTGAGAGCTTCTGACTGGTGGGATACAAGAGATTGAGAGATTGATGAGCTGCTTGCCTGTGGCAAGAACACGGTTTGATTTGATACGATTGATTTGACTTGATTTGATTTGATTTGATTTGATTACTTTTGAGTGCGACGACACACGTCGAGCCGGCTGGGGCCGGGTGAGCAGGGCGGCACCTCGAGACTGGTTCCGTTCGGCACCTGATGTACCCTAGCCAAAAACCCTGGCACACCCTATCGATAGGGGTGCCGACGAACACTACCGCACGGTGACCACAACGAGGGGTCGCTATGTGCGGGGGACGGGATTGCTTTTGAGCTACCCCGAGGAGGCTTGGTGGGAGATAGGGGGATGGCAAGTAGCTGATGGCCCACTGATACAGGGCCGCATGCCCATGGGGACCCATGGCACGGTGAAAGCGTACCCTCCCCTGTCGATGCTTACCCTCGGAAGATCTCCAACACGCGGAGAGTCCTGTCTCGTCTTGATTTGATTTGATTTGATTTGAGTGCAAGCAGGGGTTGGATCAGAGACCGGGAGAAACCATGGTACCGATTGTACTACCGGTCAGTTTTCAGCGTCTCGGAAATTAATTACCTGTCCAATCGGTACATTCCAAAAAAGGCGTCGTCAAATGCTGCACCGGCGGCGTTGATGGAGTCGATTCATCATTTGGAATCTTGTTGAATTTAGCCGACCACACGCATTATGGGTACCATGGACTCGTGGGCGTCATATATTGGTGATTGTGGGGACAAATGCAGACACTCGGTGCAGAAAAATTGGCTGCCTTGCTTCGTGTGTCGTCTCTTGTCCTCTTCGTATCAGTAGACCAAAAAAATAATTACCGACGGTTGGAGGCACGAAATAGTGTTCGCAACTAGTAGGTCTAGTTTTGCTGAAAATCGTCCGACGTGTTTCTAGTCCTACTAATTCTGCTGAGGTTTAGGTTCACGTTCGACTTTCAGCAAAACTAGGAGTTGGTTGTCAAACAGTCGTCAACATCGGCACTGTCACGCTCAACACCACGAACGTGTCAGTCTTTCGCTCCCTGAACGGCGAAGGAACTCTTCCCCTGAGCCAGGAGAAACGTCATCCGTCCTGCAGGACTCGGCCGCGGAGGTGCTCCACGCCTCCCTCGTGCTTTTGAGAGACGGGTATCATGATCAGGTTTTGCCGGGGGAGGAACCAGATCGGACACATCGACGACAACATCAACATATCAACAGGGGGCTCTGAAACTGACGCAGCGACCGAGTCAGGCGCAGCTGTTGCCGGCTAATGGAGCATCAGCTTGAGGCTGAGGTCGCGCCGCAGAGCGTAGGCGATGCGCAACGATTCGTCTAAGAACTCTGGTGCGATCCCGCAAATGTGACCTCGCTCGGCTGGAGAGACGCTCGACTCCTGTCGTCGCAGGAGGGAGGGGGCAAGCTCTGATACCATAGGCACAGGGTTACGGAATCCGCACAAGGGTGACTCATTCATGGCATTAAAATTAGGAGTCCTCCTAGTCTTGATTTCTCGTTCCGGCCACCCTCATCTCTAGGACTTGAGGTTTAGACTCCTAGTTTTGAAGGCCGATTAGTAGGAGGAGTGACTAGGAGGACCGACTAGGAGTCATAGTTTTCCCGAACCCTAGAGTGGGAGGAAAACCCTCGCAGGGTAGAAAAACCTCCCGGTGCGCTGCCATCACCTCCCCCAACGCCACCACCTGCAGCCCCGCCATCCACGCCACCGCCAACGCCGCCGCCAACGCTCACCACCGCCAACGCCGCCGCCATCACCTCCCCCAACACCACCACCTGCAGCCCCGCCATGGGCTGGGCGCCCGATGTGTGGAGGTGACCCGCCATCAGAGGAGACACAAAGGTCCCAGCCCGGACAACGGACCCCCTCCATCACAGCGAGCACCCTCGCCCACCCGACCAGTGATTGCGGTGCTGTGGCAGGCGGGCAAGATCCGGGAGATGCTCGTGGGCGCGGCCGCTCGG
>CALLKD010000086.1 GCA_938008595.1 uncultured bacterium
TGCACCGGAAAGCAATTTAAAAAGGTCTTCTGCTGCTCCGGGTACGAGTTTACCGGGAGTGGTGATGTGGGAAGGTTTATAAACAAAGATAAAGTGGTATTTAGTGTGGTCGTATGGACTCATGTTCTCTGTAAAGAACCAGAAATCACTTTCCTCTATAATCGGACGTGGATGATATTTTCTAAAATGTTCAGCACAAAATGGGCACACTCCGTCTTCATCAATTTTTCTCATCAGCTTCTCTTGCTCATCAGTGCGAGCGTTTTCAATTTTGAGATATGAGGAGTCTGTCTCGGACATACTAAATTGCAACAGGGATGTCTCGCATGCCGGGATGGGGTTCATAGTCAGACAATTCAAAATCATCACTTCGATATGCGAAGATATCACTCTTCTTTTCCTTAAGAACGACCGTGGGAAGTGATTTAGGCTCGCGTGCAAGTAACTCTTCTACCATTGGAATTTGGTCGACATATATATGTGCATCGGAAAAACTATGAACGAACTCATATGGTTCTGTGCCGGTAGCCTCAGCGATCATCATTAGTAGTGCGGCATACTGAATCATGTTTGACGGAACCCCAACAGGGAAGTCGGCTGAGCGCTGAAACATGTGCAGGGTGAGTTTGTTATCAATAATACGCAAATGAATCCAACCATGGCAGGGCGCCACCACAACTTTCTGCTGCTTACCCGTTCCCCGGATAATATATTGAGGAATCCAAGGAGAAATAAAGTGGGTGCGTAGGTGAGGAAATTCTCGCATCTGCTCAATAATATTTTGCACCTGATTGTATGTTTCCCCATCGATTGTTGGAAAGTCATGGAAGGCGGCACCGTACGAACCAGGACCAAGATCTCCAACCTCCAATCCGCGCTTCGCTGCCTTTTCAGGTGTTCCCCATGGTGTCCAGAACTTACACCCAAACGCTTCAAGCTCGTCGAGTGTGCGAGCACCGTTAATAAAAGCGCAGATTTCGCCAATTGAACCTTTCCAGAATCCCTTAACACTTCGTTCGGTAATCATTGGAAATCCATTTTCAAGTCGGAAGTGCATTGGCGGAGGGGCAATTACTGTCAGTGCATCCGTCCCTTGCTGGCTTTGCACCCGCACACCATTTTCTAAAATATATTTAAGGTTGTCGCGATATTGGGTGTCGGGGGTTCTTTGGTCGAATGGTTTCATATCGCTATTTTAGCACCCTCGGCTTTTTGATGATATTGGCTTGGAGCTAATGAGCGGTATGAGGTACCATAGCAGGAATGAAATACCCGCACATACAGGAAGAAGACCAAGAAGTGTACGAGGTAATGCTCGGGGAGGAAGTCCGGGAAGCAGAAGGGCTAGAGCTTATCCCTTCTGAAAACTATGTCTCACAGGCCGTGCGAGAAGCAATGGCTTCAGCGTTTACTAATAAATACTCAGAAGGGTATCCCGGTAAGCGCTATTACGGAGGGCAAGAGTTTACCGACAAGGTAGAGCTCATTGCCATTGATAGGGCAAAGAAGCTATTTAAGGCAGCGTATGCAAATGTGCAGCCTTTGGGTGGTGCAAATGCAAACATTGCTACCTACATGGCACTACTTGAGCCGGGGGATACGGTGCTTGGTATGGATCTCTCACATGGGGGACACCTTACGCACGGGCACCCGGTAACATACATCTCAAAAATATTTACTTTCGTGCGCTATCAAATGAAAGACATTGAGACAGGTGAAATTGACTATGATGCTCTTCTTGAAACAGCAAAGACGCACAAGCCAAAGATTATCCTTGCAGGATTCTCTGCATATCCACGTGAGCTTGATTGGAAGCGTATAGCTGACATTGCACATGAGGTGGGCGCTATTGCGGTTGCCGATATTGCACACATTGCAGGACTCATTGCAGGTGGTGCACTGAAGAATCCTTTTGACTACGGCTTTGATGTAATGACAACCACCACACACAAAACACTCAGGGGTCCTCGTGGAGGAATGATACTAACTCGCGAGAGCGAAGAGATTGCGCGGAAAATAGATAAGGCAGTGTTCCCAGGACTCCAAGGCGGTCCACACATGCACGTAATTGCAGCAAAGGCCGTTAGTTTTAATGAGGCACTTAGTCCGGCATTTGCGCAGTACGCAGAGGCAGTGGTAGAGAACGCACAGGCAATGGCAGATGTATTTCTTGGTGCAAACGTACGACTCATAGCTGGAGGAACTGATAACCATCTCATACTCGCAGACGTATTTAGCACGTGGGGAATTTCAGGTGGTGAAGCAGAGGCGCTCCTTGATAGGGCGGGAATAACACTAAACAAAAACACCATTGCTGACGATACACGAAAACCACTAGACCCTTCTGGAATTCGCTTTGGCACACCAGCACTTACAACTCGGGGTATGGGGGTAGAGGAGTGCACACAGATCGCACTATGGATGATCGAAGTTCTTGAGAAGCGCGATGACGCAACGATACACACTATTCGAGAACAGGTACGAGCACTTGCTCGAGCGCACCCGGTGCCAGAGTCGTTTTAGGAGACCCTTTACATATACACCTTTCGGGGGCATAGTACCTGCGGCAAGAAAGGAGGATTGTATGCGAACGTGCGTCGAGTGTGAGACTGGAAACCCAACAGTCTCATCCAAGGTCAGGAGCCCAGGAGGGAATCTGATCACCCTTCATTTCTGCGACTCGTGCTACACGCGAGCGACAGAACATGAGAAGGTACGGGCTTCGATCAAGAAGTGGACTCTGACAGCTGCACTCATGGCTGTCCTCATCTACTTCTTCTGGGTGTAGCCATCTCGGTGGAAAACTTCACCAAAGAACCTATCGGTAACACGATGGGTTCTTTCATTTGGTACACTCAGTCTATGAATACCCGTGACCAAGAGCGAGGAGAGCAGATGCAGGTACGAATTAAAAATATCCTTACCGCTATAAATTCATACCGTGCAAAGAATCTTGAAGATGTTCGCATCGAGTCAATCATGACACAACTTGAACACGTACAAACTGCCATTGAAGAGGATACGTACTTTTCACCAGGAGAGATACGAGGGTTTGATTTTCATCTTATAGAGGACACGCCATTTGAGAATAACCAGCACATGGCACAAGAGCTGTATAGCATTAAAAACTACGTAGAAAACTCGTTGTAATACAGAAGCGGTAAATCTGATATAGTCGTCAATATGGAGGAGAAGATACGAAGTATCGTAGAGCGTACACTTGAGGAGCTTGGTGCTCCTGGAGTGCCTTTCGTGGTTGAGTGGCCTGCTGACCTGCTTCATGGGGACTATGCGGTAAACGCAGCACTCTCAGCTAGTAAGGTGCTTGCTATGAATCCTCGGGCAATTGCAGAGGTACTCGTACCAGCTCTAATAGAAGGCTTGGGTGAAGACGTCGCTACGGTTACGGTTGCTGGACCTGGCTTTGTAAATATTACGCTGTCACAAAAGGCAGTGGGAAGCATGCTTCTACATGCCGTAGCTGGTGGAGAAGACTGGGGCAAGAACAGCGCACGTAAGGGAGTGCGCGCGATGGTTGAATACGGAAACCCAAACCCATTTAAGGAAATGCATATTGGGCACCTCACGAGCACTATTATTGGTGAGGCGATTTCACGTCTCATGGAATATTCTGGTGCAGAAATAATTCGTGACACTTTTGGTGGAGACGTAGGTCCTCACGTAGCAAAGGCACTATGGGCTCTTCAGAAGAAGGGCATCACAGATGTTGGTAGTCCCAAGGAAATTGGCACCGCATACATTCATGGATCCAATGCATATGAAGAAAGTGAAGAAGCAAAGAAGGAAATAGATGCACTCAACACAAGAATCTATGAAGTGGTGAATGCGCAAAAGAATAGAGCACAAATGAACGATCAGGATGTGGCACTCCTAACCCTTTGGATGCACGGCCGTGAGATTTCCATGGAGGAGTTCAGAAGAATATTTGGACTACTAGACGCAAAGTTTGATTACACATTTTATGACAGTGACACTACCGAGGTGGGGGAACGGGAGGTACACCGAGGTGTCGAAAAGGGAATCTTTGAAAAGAGTGAAGGAGCGATTATATACCGGGGAGAAAAGGTGGGACTTAACACGCTAGTCTTTATTACCTCACGAGGAACACCAACCTATGAAACTAAAGATATTGGCCTCGCATATCTAAAGGAGCTACAGACAGAGACTGATGAGGTGTATATCACCACCGGTGCAGAGCAGGTTGGCCACTTCAAGATTGTGCTCGCAGCGCTCAGCGAAATAGCGCCGGCACTCGCTTCTAAGATGCACCATATTCCACATGGACTTTTGCAGCTCACCACAGGAAAGATGTCCTCAAGAAAGGGAAATATTATTACTGCCTCAGATCTTATTAAAGAAATGACCGAGAAGGCGACAGAGAAGAGTTCTGATCCAGTACTGGCGCATGCTGTGGGAATTGCAGCAATTAAGTACATGATTCTCCGCAGCACTGCAGGATCTAATATTATCTTTGACCCTGAAAAATCACTCGCGCTTGATGGAGACTCAGGACCATATCTGCAATATGCACTAGTACGAGCTAAATCTATTTTGGAGAAAGCAGTCGCCTCTAGTGACGAGAGAGATCTCCCTGAAGAGCCATATGCACTTGCACGTCTCATCACGCGCTTCCCTGAAGTAATTAAGAAAGCACAGGAGCTACGAGCACCGCATGTAGTTACGCAGTACCTCACACTTCTTGCCGCAACATGGAACTCGTTCTATGCGCAAGAGAAAATAATTGGAGGAGCGTTTGAAGCACACAAGCTTGATATCGTGCGTGCCTTTGTTGAAACCATGCAAAATGGACTCTGGGTACTTGCTATTCCTGCTCCAGAGAAGATGTAGCACTTGCTTGAATTGTTGAGGCACGGTAGGGTAGTGAGCGTGCCCACAATGAGGTGTGGCACAGTAGGGGAGTCGAGAATGAATCTTCCAACGATTGATGGTTGTCCGCAACAGTGGGAGCGGGAGCTCAAAAAAGCTCTCGTGGAGCACAAGAAGTCCATCAAGCAATTCTTTGCCGACGCGTGGGAATACGGCGAGAAAACCTACGCGAACTTCCGTCGCAAGCTCGATCGTGAGTACGAGGCCTATCTGGCGTCACTCCGCTCGCGGCGGGGAGGGCCGCGAATTCCGGACATTGTGAAGGAATTTATCATCGCGCTTCGGGCGCGGCCGCGCCCCAAGAAGCCTGGGCGCACCGCACACGAAAACTATCCCGCTCGGCGCTAGACACCGGGCACAACCAAGAACAGGTCGGGCGGCACAATTGGTGCCGCCCGTTTTCTTTTTACGCTCAAAAACGATAGGATAGGGGAATGAGTGAAAAAGAGAGCGGTATTGAAAAATCAGAGTCTGCAGCGAGAGAAGAGCGCATCCTTTCTTTCTGGAAAGAGAACCAGATCTTCCAGAAGACTCTAGAGAAGAATTCTCCAGAAGGAGAGTTTGTTTTCTATGAAGGTCCACCGACCGCAAATGGAAGACCAGGTATCCACCACCTCGAGAGCAGGGCTTTTAAAGATGCACTCCCACGGTATAAGACGATGCGGGGATATCATGTGGCACGCCGTGCGGGATGGGACACCCACGGACTTCCTGTTGAGCTTGAAGTTGAAAAGCAACTTGGCTTCACTGGTAAGAAGGATATTGAGACATATGGTATTGCTGAGTTTAATAAGAAGTGTCGAGAGAGCGTACTTTCATACATAGATGAATGGAGTAAATTTACCGACCGTATTGGGTACTGGGTAGATCAAGACCGTGCGTACTACACCTACAACCCTTCCTTCATGGAGTCGGTGTGGGCAGTCGTAAAAAAAATATCTACGAACGACAGGCTGTATAAGGACTACAAAGTGCTTCCATGGTGTGCACGATGTGGTACGGCACTTTCAAGTCACGAGCTTGCTCAAGGATATGAAGAGGTAAAGGATCTCTCGGTTACGGTGCGGTTTGAACTTATCGATGAGCCTGGAACATATGTGCTTGCGTGGACAACAACACCGTGGACTCTTCCTGGTAACGTTGCCCTTGCTGTTGGAGAGAATATTCCGTATTCATACGTACAAACAGAGAGTGGTACCTATATTGTTGCAAGCGCACTCGTATCAAAACACTTTGGAGAAAATGCGCAGGTTCTTTCAGAAGTGCCTGGCACTGCTCTTGTTGGGAAGAAGTACTCGCCACTCTATCCATATGCAGAAGCCCTGGCTACAGAGAAGGAAGCAAAGAAGTTTGAAGAGAAGGCCTTTCGTATTGTTCCTGCCAGTTTCGTAACAACTGAAGACGGTACGGGCATCGTGCACACCGCCGTTATGTACGGGCAAGATGACTTTGAGCTCGGAACCACCCTTGGTCTTCCAAAGGTCCATACGGTTGGTGCAGATGGGCGGTTTGTAAAAGGCACCGGTGAACTTTTAGAGGGACGGTTTGTAAAGGAACAAGACGAAAACGGAAAGCCAACACTTGCCGTTGCTATTATCGATGACCTTAAATCCCGAGGCCTCTTTTTCTCACAAGAAAACCACAAGCACACCTATCCGTTTTGTTGGCGCTGCAAGACACCACTTATATATTACGCACGTGATTCATGGTATGTGCGCATGCATGATTTGCGCGAGAAACTAGTTGCTGAGAATCAGACTATCAATTGGCAACCTGAACACATTCGTGAGGGAAGAATGGGGGAGTGGCTCACCGGTGCAAAAGAGTGGGCTCTTTCTCGTGAGCGATATTGGGGAACACCACTTCCGGTATGGCAAAACCAAGAGACTAAGGAAGAGGTAATAATCGGGTCAGTTGAGGAGCTTATGGCGCGTGTGAAGCGAAGTGGAAACCGATACCTTGCAATGCGTCACGGGGAGGCAGAGCACAATGTGCTAGGAGTGATGGACTCAACCAATGAGAAGAAGTGGCCCCTTACCGAGAAGGGAAGAGCGCAGGTTGAGGAAAGAGCAAAAGAACTCCTAAGCACGGGTATTGACGTTGTGTACGCGTCACCGTTTGCACGCACCCGCGAAACGGCACGCATCATGGCACAGCACCTCGGTATTCCAGAGGATGCCATCATTATTGATGAGCGCTTGCGTGAGATAGACGCCGGGGATCTTGGTACTGGAGCGCATGAGACATTTCTTGCATACCGAAAGGTACGAACGTACAGTGATCCATTTCCAAATGGAGAAAGTCGCATGGATGCAAAGCGCAGGTTCGGTAGTTTTCTGTATGAGATAGAAAAGACACATCAGAACAAAAACATTCTGATTGTTACGCATGGCGTTGGTCTTGAAATGCTTCCTCCTGTTGTTGCTGGTGCAGATGAAACGGCAACGACACGCATGGCAGATGCTGATCTTGTAGAGCCAGCTGAAGTGCGCGAACTTTCATTTGTACCGCTACCACACAATGACGAGTATGAACTTGATCTGCATCGTCCATACATAGATGACGTTATTCTTGTGAGCGACTCAGGCGCCCTACTTACGCGTGTGCCAGAAGTAATGGATGTGTGGTTTGACTCTGGTGCAATGCCGTTTGCACAAGATCACTATCCTTTTGAGAATACAGAGTGGATTGAGGGGAAGGGATATCCTGCTGACTTTATCTCTGAGGCCATTGATCAGACACGCGGATGGTTCTACACACTCCTTGCCATTGGCGTGCTAACGGGACATGGTGCTCCGTATAAGAATGTTATTTGTCTCGGCCACTTGCTCGACGCACAGGGAAAGAAGATGAGTAAGAGTAAGGGGAATGTAATTAATCCTTGGGAAGCAATGGAGCGATGGGGTGCAGACACTATCCGTCTTTGGATGTACTGGGTGAATCAACCGGGTGACTCAAAGAGCTTTGATGAAAAGACCATAAAGGAAGCAGCGCGCGTACTTTCATGGTTTGAGAACAGTGCCAAGTTCTATGCACTATTTGCAGACGAGGGAACTGCGGGAAGTGCACATGCACCAACCGTGCTAGATCGTTGGATGCAGATGCGTACGGACAAAACGGTGAGAGAAGTGACAGAGGCAATGGATAGCTACCTGCCGTATGAGGCTACGCGCGCAATCTCGTCACTACTGGAAGATCTTTCACAGTGGTATGTGCGTCGTGTGCGTGACAGAGCGCGAGAAGGGGATGCTGCTGCACTCATAACGCTACGAGAAACACTCCGCACCTGTGCGCTGCTCCTTGCACCGTTTACACCCTTTATCGCAGAGGATATTTTTGCGCAGGTAAAGCATGCACGTGATCCAGAGAGTGTGCACCTTGCTGGCTGGCCAGAGCCTAGCGTAGAAGAGGATCAAGGATTGTATGAAGACATGCAACGTGTTCGTACACTGGCAAGTGAAGGACTCATGCTCCGACAAAAGGCAAATGTAAAAGTGCGTCAGCCACTAGCGTCTCTTTCAATTACAGAAGAGTTCTCACCGGAACTCTGTGAACTACTCAAGGAAGAGTTAAATGTTGAAGAGATAATTGTGGGTGCTTCTGAGTTTGCACTAGATACCATTCTCACGGAGGACCTTCGTATAAAGGGAGACTACCGTGCTTTCACTCGTGCACTATCTGAAGCGCGTAAGAGCACAAACCTTTCACCTAAGGACATGGTGCGCCTATATATACAGGGTGACAGTACTGCATTTGGAGATAAGACCATTCCCGGAGTACTTTCGATTACGCATACAGAGGAGCGTAGTGCCTACCCATACTCAGTAGAACTCAGCTCAGGAACGCTCGTGTTTGATATAGAGGTAGCGTAACTTCTATGCGGCATAAATACGCAACGCCGGCACTTGTTCTTGGAAAGAGTCATGTGGGGGAGGCGACCACCTCAGTACTTCTTCTTACCCCAGACTTTGGTGTGGTGCGAGCTCGTTCGCAAGGACTTAGGAAGCCAGCCGCTAAAATGAGTGCCGCACTACAAACGTTTGCGCATAGCGATGTTTCACTTTTGCGCGGTAAGGACGGGTGGCGCACTACGGGAGCAATCTTAGTAGAGAATTATGCTAAACGGCTTTCTATAGCGGAGCGCTCTCGCCTTGCTCGGGTAACGGAACTTTTGCAGCGCCTTGTTCGGGGAGAGCACCGTGAGCCTGAGCTCTATATTCTCATCACTATGTATATTCGAGCACTCGAAGAGTTTACCGACGAAGAGTTTCAGGATGCTGCTGAGTGTTTGGCTGCCCTCAGACTGCTGCACCTTCTTGGCTTTGATGCAGGGGAGCTACCGGGTGAGTACGATGACTTTAGTATTCCCACCATTACCATTGCTTCACTTGAACGAACAAATTTAATCGTGCGTATAAATAACGGAATTGCAGCATCAGGGTTATAGAGTCTTGCTATACTACAGAGCATGGATGGTACCGACTCTGCATCACCGCTTCAGGATTTACGTGACACCCTGTACTCGAGGAATCCAAGCACTTCTGTTCAAGAGGGAAGACTTTCTCACACAGAACAACAACTCCCTCAGAGTTGGAAACCGCTTCCTGTTCCTCCACTTAAAAAGAAGTTGCCGTTTGCAACGGTCTTTCTCTTTGGCGCGGTGGGGTTTTTCATTGTTGCTGGTCTGGTTGCAACCTTCCTGTTTCTGAAGGGTACCCGTGCAATTTCAAGCGATCGTATTGTGATTGGTGTCACCGGACCAACCACCATAGCAAGTGGAGATACCGTACCGCTCTCTATTACCATACGTAATAACAACCCAGCCCTCATTACTGGCACTGCCCTTGATATTGATTTTCCAGCAGGATCAAAAGACGCGCGTGACACAACAAAGGCTCTCGACCACTACCACAGCGACACGGTCGGCGATCTTGCGTCAGGAGCTGAGACTACCGTAACGGTGTCAGCAGTTCTATTTGGTGCACAAAACGAAACTATTACCGTGCCAGTGCGTTTCCAGTATCGTACCGCAGGGTCAAATGCAGTGTTTGTGAGCAATAAGACCTACACCTTTGTAATCTCAACGTCACCAGTGAGTGTGCAGGTGCAGACTCTTTCAGAGAGTGCCTCTGGGCAACCCATTACCGTACGGGTGGCAGTGCACTCTAATGCATCAATACCACTTTCAAATATCGCACTGGCTGCAAAGTATCCTGACTTTGGATTTGCCTTTGGAAGTGCTGATCCAAAACCAAGCCTTGGCTCATTCTTCCCCCTTGGTACCCTTTCTCCAGGAGAGACCAAGACCATTGTCATCAGTGGGGTGCTAAACGGTGAAGCGAAGGACGAGCGCACCTTCTCTTTTGAGGTGGGTACCGCAAAGGATGACGGCACCAGCGTGCTTGTTGCTCCGTACACGTCTTCAAAGGCAACTATTGCCATCACACAGCCATTTCTTGGTACGACACTATCGCTCAATAGCAGTACTGCGGATGATGTGCGTGCAGGAGCAGCACAGCAGATAAACGCATCGCTTACGTGGCAGAATAATCTTGATGTGCCACTAAGTAATGCTTCCGCAGTCATTACGCTAAGTGGTAATGGATTTGATACGAGCTCAGTAAAGGCGATAGGGGGATTCTATAACTCAAACACTAAGACTATTACCTTTGCAAAGGAGAATAATCCTGGACTCGCGCTACTGCATGCTGGTGATACGGGTGTGGGAACATTTTCATTTTCAATAAAACCACTGTCACAACTTCAAGCCGTGCAGAATCCAACCGTAACACTTGCGGTTTCAGTTGCTGGTCAACGAGAAGGACAGGGAAGAGTACCTGAAAAGGTAACGAGTACTGTGGTACGCACTATTAAGATTGGCACCACGGCAGCCTTCACGCGGAGCATTCTTCACACAACTGGTCCTTTTTCAAACACTGGACCGGTGCCACCAACTCCAGGTGCGGAAACTACGTACACGGTTGTGCTGAAGGCCTCTAACGCCATTAACTCGGTGGGAGCCGCTAAGGCAAGCATGTTGCTGCCGTCCTACGTGCGCTTTACCGGACAGGTAAGTCCACAAAATGCGGTTACGTATAACGCGGATACACGGATGGTTTCGTGGAATATAGGAGACCTGCCACCAGGCGCTACCACCACGGCATATTTCCAGGTGGCATTTCTGCCAAGTGTGTCGCAGGTACACACCAGCCCTGTTCTCATTGAGGAGGGTTCACTTACCGGCACAGATAGATTCACTGGCAGTTCGGTCTCAGCTACCGCCGATGCACTCCCTTTAAACCGCCAGGCAGACCCGGGCTATACACAATCATTTGGTGCGGTACAGTAGTGGATATGGAAAAGACCCCCGTCACACTCGAAATGATCGTTTCTCTGTGCAAGCGCAGAGGCTTTATATTCCCTGGCTCTGAGATATACGGGGGGCTTGCGGGAACCTTTGATTACGGACCTAATGGGGTTGCCCTCAAGAAGAACATAGAGCAGCTTTGGTGGAAGCGTTTTGTTGCTATGCGTGATGATCAGTATGGTATTGAATCAGCAATTCTCATGAACCCAGCCGTTTGGGAGGCGAGTGGACACACTACAACCTTTAACGATCCCTTGGTTACCGACGTAAAAACAAAGAAGCGATACCGCGCTGACCACCTCCTTGAAGACGCGGGTATTGATCCTGCTGGCATGACGCTTGAAGAGATGGGACATGTTATGGAAGAAAAGAAATTGCTCAGTCCTGACGGCAATGCACTTTCAACCCCTCAGCAGTTTAATATGATGTTCAAAACGAGTGTTGGGTCTGTAGAGGGAGGTGACTCGGTAGTATATCTACGTCCCGAGACTGCTCAGGGTATGTTCGTTAACTTCAAGAACATTATTGATGCATACCACCCAAAGCTACCGTTTGGTATTGCTCAGATTGGACACGCCTTCCGTAACGAGATCGCACCACGTGAGTTTATCTTCCGTGTGCGCGAGCTTGAGATTATGGAGCTTGAATACTTTGTAGAAGAGAAGGGATGGGAACAAGCCTTTGAACTGTGGCGCACACAGAGCCATGAGTGGTTTAGCGATCTTGGATTCTCTCCAGAGATGATTAAGGAGGTGGAAGTAGAAGGGAATGACCGCGCACACTATTCAAAGCGCACACTCGACTTCTATTTCAAATACCCTACAGGGTACAAGGAGATTGGAGGAATTGCATACCGCACAAACTTTGATCTAAAGAACCATATTGAAAAGAGTGGAGCACCGCTCGAATACATGGACACTGAGTCTAATGAGCGATTTGTGCCGCATGTAATTGAACCAACCTTTGGACTTGGGCGGCATATTCTAGCCGTGCTTGTAAATGCCTATACAGAAGATGAGCTTGGCGGAGAGCCACGCACATACCTCAAACTACCCGCTACACTTGCGCCATATAAGGCGATGGTCTCACCACTGCTTAAGAACAAGCCAGAGCTTGTTGAGAAAGCAAAGGAAGTACGCACCCTTCTTCAGAAGGTGCACCCGGCAATTGCCTGGGATGATAATGGAAACATTGGAAAGCGATATCGTAGACAGGATGAGATCGGTACGCCGTTTTGTATCACTATCGACTTTGATACGTTAGGAGAGAATCCTGAACTGCTTGGTACGGTAACATTGCGTCACCGAGACACAGGTGAGCAGGAACGACTTACGGTAGCGCAAGTTGCGCAGCGAATCAGTGCTTCACTTATAGGGTAATCCTGTACGGGCGGTCGGTTCTCCCTCGTGATATATTTTGCTATATGGACTCCCACCATCCGCAACGTCTTTCTATTAGCACCGGAACATTCATTCGTGCACTGGTAGTGCTCGCCTGTGCGTATGCACTCTGGCTACTGCACGGGCTGGTACTTCTTGTACTTACGGCGATTGTTATCGCCTCAGCAATTGAGCCGGGGGTGATTGGACTCTCTCGTCGCAAGATCCCGCGTTCCTTTGGCGTACTCCTCATGTACGTAAGTGTGTTTGGAGGGCTTTTTGTCATTGTGTATTACTTCCTTCCACCAATACTTAATGATGCGCAGGGACTTCTTTCTTCAATTCCACAATACCTTGATACCTTAAATCTTCCGGTACGAGAGTTTCCAGGACTTGATACGCTAAACTCAGCAGCATCTTCTCCATCTCTCTTCACCTCACTACTAAATCTTCAAGGTGCACTTGGTAGCTCTTCTGAAGGTACAGTGCGACTCATCTCAAATATATTTGGTGGACTCTTTGCCTTTGGATTGGTGGTGGTTCTTTCGTTCTACTTTGCCCTTCAGGAAACAGGCATTGAGGAGTTTCTCCGGCTTATTACTCCTCCTGCAAATGAGGAATATATTGTTAGTCTCTGGCTTCGCGCAAAGCGCAAGATTGGTCTTTGGATGCAGGGACAACTTATCTCTGCACTAATTGGAGCGATCATTGCCTACCTCGGGCTCATGATTCTCGGTGTACCCTATGCGTTTCTTCTTGCCGTCTTCACAGCCGTAGCAATGTTGATACCAATCTTTGGTTCGTTTGTTGCTGCCTTTCCTGCAATTACCATTGCCTTTAATGCAGGAGGAGTACCGCTCCTTCTTATTGTTGCCGGTCTCTATCTCATTATTAATCAGTTTGAAGCCAATCTCATCCACCCACTCGTGGTGAATAAGGTGGTGGGTATTCCACCGCTTCTGGTTATCCTTGCGCTTATTGTGGGTGCAGAGCTTGCTGGTTTTCTTGGTGTGCTACTTGCTATCCCAGTTGCAGCAGCCCTTCGTGAGTTCTTGAATGACTATGACAAAGGGAAGCGTGTGCCTGAAGTGCTGCCCTAAGGTTTTGAAATGGCTAAGTACATAACTACAACATTGCCGTACGTAAATGCTGATCCTCATATCGGCTTTGCCCTTGAGGTGGTACAGGCAGACGTACGTGCGCGCAGCATGCGTCTTCAGAACGAAGAGGTGTTCTTTCTCTTTGGTACTGATGAACACGGTCAGAAAATATTCCAAGGAGCTGAGAAAGTAGGGAAGTCGGTACAGGACTATGTAGATCATTATGCAGAAGAAGTTAAGAAGCTGGCCGAGGCGCTACACCTTTCAAACGATGCCTTTGTGCGCACAACCGATGAAGCACATGTGCGGGCCGCACAGGAAATGTGGCGCCGCTGTGCAGCAAACGGCGATATTTACAAGAAATCCTATACCGGTGTGTATTGCGTTGGGTGTGAAATGTTCAAGACAGAGAAGGAGTTGGTAGATGGACATTGTGCTCTCCACCCAAGTCTTACCCCTGAAGAAATAACGGAAGAGAATTATTTCTTTAAACTTTCAAAGTACCAAGACTATCTCGTACAGTATCTTTCTCGCCCCGATGCAATTGTTCCTGAATGGCGACGACTTGAAGCACTCGCCTTTGTTAACGGGGGGCTTGAGGACTTTAGTATCTCTCGTGAACGGGAGCGTCTTTCATGGGGTGTGCCGGTGCCAGACGACGATACGCAGGTCATGTACGTGTGGTTTGATGCACTCACGGGCTATATCTCACCACTTGGATGGCCACAGGATGTAGCTGGTACGTTCCAGAAGTTTTGGCAGGAAGGGAACACACTGCAGATGGCGGGTAAGGATCAGGTGCGGTTCCAGTCCATCATGTGGCAGGCAATGCTCGCCTCTCTAGGACTCTCCGCCACAGACACCATCTTCTATCATGGCTTCATAAACTCCGGTGGCCAGCGCATGAGTAAGTCACTCGGGAATGTAATTAGTCCATACGAGTTAGTAGAACGGTACGGTACTGATGCAACACGCTACCTTCTGTTGCGACACGTGCACCCTACTGAAGACACCGATATTACCTGGGAAAGACTTGATGAGTGGTACCTCGCAAACCTGGTAAATGGTCTAGGCAATCTTGTTGCTCGTGTGATGAAGCTTGCCGAAAGCAATCTTCCGTCACCCGTCTCTCTTACGGACGGTGACCGTGCCACAGACAAAGAGTTCTTGCTACGGCTGGAATCATTCCGCTTTAACGATGCACTTGAATATGTGTTTGAAATGATTGGGGAGTGTGACGCGTACATGACCGAGCGTGAACCTTTTAAGAAAGTTAAGAGTGAAGATGCGGGGATTAAACAGCAGGGGAGGGAGGATATTGAACACCTCGTGCATCATGTTGCGAAGATAGCAACACAGCTTGCATGCAGTATGCCTGAAACGAGCAAGACGATACTTGCTGCCGTGGCTTCAAACACTAAGCCAGAGAACCTATTCCCACGTATTGAGGCACGAGCGTAATGGCTGGTATACTTACACTTTAGAGCGCTTTGAACATTATAGGAGGGCACCATGTTACTCGCTATGAGTAGACAGAATAAGAACGGACACTTTCAATTGTCCGTGCAGAGCACAGGATGCAATTGTGTCGAGGCACTTCAGACTGGCGAACGACACGTTGGTACGACTGCACTCGGGTTACTTGCAAAGGCCGGCAAACTCACTCGTTCTCGCGGGTCCATAACGCAAAACCTTGTCATACTACCTGGAAACGAGATTCTGGAAGGCGCCAAGCGGACCAACCGAGCGTTGTATGCGCTTGCACGAAAATACGGATACCGAACAGTTAGTCCCACCACTGCAGCGCTTGTTTTTCTCCAGTCGACAGACAGCCAACTGCATAGGGAGTGCTTTGAATACATCGCATGTCTGGTTGCTCCCAGCTCTGGTTTGTACATCGGATGGAACCTTGCTGGAGTAAGAAGATTAGGCGCGAGTGTTCCTGATGTGTCGACCAAGCAACCAACTAATCCTGCTTGGGGAAGTGGTGTCGGGTTTGTGTTTGGAACATGATCCCTGAATTTGCTTATATAGATAACTAACCACCGCACACAGTGCGGTGGTCTTCCTTTCGCAAACATTGACATTGCGTATGGGGTGGTACTTTCAAGACAGGTTGAACATCACAGGGAGTGATTTTGATGCGCATTTTGCACGGGTTGGCTCGATTCGATTTCGAGCCCCACGGAAGTTCTGAAAATTTCTGCTCGCTTGCGAGTGCAGATCTTCGGGGAACGTGGACCCTGATTGTTGGAATCGGGTTTACCGTCCTTGTTGCTGCCGTTGCACTGGCATTTTCTTTCGGGATTGGGTGTACGGTACTGTCCCTTTTGAGGGAATTCCTGGCACCCCTTGATCAGATCCTCGCCCAGATCCTCGCCCAGATCGAACAGCAGCACCCAGCCCTGATGCTGGTGCTCTACATCGGCCTGGGCAGCACCCTTTGGTTGCTCGGGGTCAAGGCGCACACTCAGATGACGAACATCAAGTGTCGCACACGCCATTAACTAGCCGCCCCCACCTGCTCACGCACGGTGGGGGCACTTGTTTATCCTAGTCACCCCAATCTTTTAGAAAGCTGATATCGTATAGACATGAAATACTTCGATGCGCACTGCCACATTCAGTTTGATATGTTTGATGAAGATAGAAAGGCGGTAATTGATGCAATGACCAGTCAGGAGATTGGTGGGATTGTAGTTGGTGTTGACTTGCCCTCATCAAAGCAGGCTATCGACTTAGTTGAAGGATATGAAAACCTGTACGCAGGGGTTGGGCTACATCCAAACTATACGCAGGAGGAACAGTTTGATGGGGACGAATATATGAAGCTCGCAGAGGGACGCAGGGTGGTGACGATAGGGGAGTGTGGGTTGGATTACTTCCGTCCCGAAGACGTGGCAGGAACGAAGGCACTCCAGCAGGACGTTCTTAAAGAGCACATAGCGCTTGCCGTAGCTACTGGCAAGCCTCTTATGATTCATGCGCGTCCAAGCAAGGGCACGATGGATGCATATACTGACCTCATTGCGATATTGAAGGAGGCAAAGCAAAAATATGGAGAGAAGCTCACCGGCAACGTTCACTTCTTTGTCGGCGGCGTCACAGAATCTCGAGAACTATTTGATTTAAATTTCACAATTTCATATACCGCAGTACTCACATTCACTCATGAATATGACGAGGTGGTACGGCAAGCGCCACTCACACATTTGCTCACCGAGACCGATTCACCGTATGTTGCCCCACCGCCAAATAGGGGAAAGAGAAACGACCCACGAAGCATTCCAGCGGTGGTAGAGGCCATTGCCCGTATTCGCGGAGAGGACGTGGAGCAGGTGCGTACACAACTCCTTGAAAACGCAAAAAAGCTTTTTAAACTCTAGCCAAACCAGGGCTCCCGACCACGATGGCGGGCTTCATTGCGAAGCCGTATTTGCTGTGGTACCATCCATAAATCATGGCAAAAGAAAAAATGACTCCCGAAATGGACGAGGAAATAGACGGCGCTGACGCGTCTGAGGTTCGTGTATACGAACTTGGTTTCCACCTCGACCCTGAGCTTCCACAGGAAACAATCAAGCAAACATACCAGTCAATCCGTGCCGTAATTGCTAGCGTTGGTGAGGTTGTTGCAGAGGGTGAGCCAACAAAGGTTCCTCTTGCATACACTATTTCAATCAAGAACACTGCAGGTCGTCGTGACTTTGATACTGCCTACTTCTGCTGGATCGCATACGAAACAAACGGTGCAGGACACGCAAAGGTAACTGAACTTGCAAGTGAAACTACTAGTATCATTCGCTTTATCGATCTTCGTACAACTAAGGAGGGAGCGAAGCACTCATCTGACATGCATGAAATCTTTGCTAACGCAGCACTTCTTGCAGCCCAGAACGACGTTGAAGAAGAGGTAGAGGTAGAAGAAGTCCCCGTCCAGGCCCCTGAAGAAGCTCTCGCATAAACCCTCCGTGATACAGTAATTACATACCAGTCATCTAACACATACCCGGCATGTACTTAAACAAAGCGCTCCTTTACGGAAACCTCACTCGTGATCCAGAACTTCGTGCACTCCCAAGTGGCCAGCAAGTGGCAACATTTAGCATTGCAACAAACCGCACCTTCAAGAACAAGGAAGGGCAGCAGCAAGACCAGACTGAGTACCACAATATTGTGGCATTTGGCCGCACTGCTGAAGTAATTGGACAGTACCTAAAGAAGGGACGTCCGGTATACCTTGAAGGCCGTATCCAGACCCGTTCATGGGAGGCTGAGGGTAAGAAGAACTATCGTACAGAGATCGTCGTAGATTCCTTCCAGTTTGGCCCACAGGCCGCTGGTACTGGCTCTGCAGAGAAGAGCTACAGTAGCAACAATAGCGCTCCTCAGGGCCCTTCACAGGACGATAGCGAGCCACAGGGAGGGGGAGATGCTATCCAGTATCCAGACGACGAGATTAATCCAGAGGACATCCCATTTTAAGGGTTTTGACCGAATTCAGCATTTATAGTAAGGTACTTTCACTATGGCACATCAATCAGAACGCGAAGAAATCGAGCACAAGAAGTTTGTAGACTACAAGGATATTCCGTACCTACGCCAGTTTACTAATACCCACGCTAAGATTCTTGGGAAGAAGCGAACAGGAATGACTTCAATGAAGCAGCGCGAAATTGCTAATGCGATAAAGCGCGCTCGATACATGGGACTTCTCCCATACCTCGCAGCCTAAGCAAGATACAAAAAACAACCTCCGAAATGGAGGTTGTTTTTTGTATATGGGGTGGTATTACTAAGGAAGATAACCGAGGAGATAGAGATGATGCTCGTAATCGCTGCACTCATTGTTGCAGGTGCTTCGCCGACTCAACCACAGGAGCAATTGCCTCTGTGCGTAAAACCGCCGGTGGTGATGATCGCAAAGCCTGGGGTGACAACAGTACATCCGTGCCGGATGGTCTTCTGGCTCTACTTCACACCTACCTACACCGAGGAGGATATCCGTATCAATCGCTACGCGAAATACTACATCTAGCCAAGAAAGGGGTGAACAATGATCGTGTGGGACAGGGTACTGACCCTCCTGATTCTCGTCACGATTCCAATTGATTTGCTGGGTGAGCGGACCGAGCTCGGTGGGTACCTCCACCGCTGTTTGGTGAAGGCGCATCCGGTTAACACGAGCGTGTGCCGAGACACGGCACCCTCTTTGGATCTTTCAGAAGGGGGAAGCAACACTCCCGCTACAGGAAGGGAGTAAACTAAACGGCGGGACCATGGGTCCCGCCGTCAGTCTTTATATGTCCCTATGTGAGACTACGCCTTTTCAACACGCTCCACATACTCACCGCTATCGGTATTTATGCGAAGAATATCTCCTTCGTTAATAAAGAGGGGAGTGAGGACACTCGCACCACTTTCAAGAATGGTAGTTTTGTTTCCTCCCGTTGCCGTGTCTCCCTTAACGGCAGGTGGCGCGTCAACAACCTTAAGGTCAACCTTAATGGGGATTTTAATAGTCACAGGTTTCTCGTTGTACACCATCACATCAACGATTGAGTTTGTCTTAAGCCATTGAACCTTTTCATGCACTGACTCGTCAGGGAATGAGAAGCGATTTTTCGGGTTTCCATTTTCTGCGAACCACGATTCTCCCTTATTTGTATAGAGATACTGGGCTTGGATGGTGCTGATATCTGCCTCTGGTACGGTCTCACTCTGGTGGAATGAAGTTTCAGTTACTTTGCCAGAGATTAGATTGCGGATCTTAGTTTGGTTTACTGGCTTTCTCTGTTGCATACGAAATACGTGCGATGAAAGCACTTCGTACGGATCACCGTTATAGACAATTACTTTTTTCTGAACAATTTCGTTATAAGACAAGATAGCCATGGGAATAAAATATAGGAATAAAACAACGTAAAGCCTGTGCCGTCGGTTATAAAAAGCACTCCCGAATACATGGGAGGAAACACGAAAATGCAGTAGCTTACGGTATGATACAGGACATAATGATGTATTCAAGCTACGAGGAACTTTCTGATGAGGAGGTGCTCCGTGCCTCCCGCACGAACCCTGATCTGTTTGGTATATTAGTCGATCGCTACGAAGCAGCCTTTTTGCGAAAGGCGGAGAGTATCCTCTACAGCACAGAAGAGGCAGAGGAGGCCGTGCAGGACACCTTTACCCGTATATTCCTCTATGCAGACAACTATGCGGCTCAGGAGGGAGCAAAGTTCTCCTCATGGGCATACACCATACTCACACGGCTTTGCTTTACTCGGTATCAAAAGCAAAAGAAGGAACGCTCCCGCATGTACAGTCTTGAGCCTGAATCATACGAGCGGCTTCCTGACACGGAGGATTTCGTGCTTGATTTGAGTATGAAAAATGAAGTGCTCCACGTCCTCTCACGCATACCTGAATCCTGTGCCCACATTCTTCGGTTACAGTTTCTAGAGGGGAAGACTCAGGAGGAGATCGCTACGATGGAGGGAAGTACGGTTGCGGCGGTTAAGACCAGGGTACATCGGGCTAAAAAGATATTTAAGAAACATTCACACCATGAACCACTCTAGTACAAAGATTAAACGTATTGTTCTCATGCGCGTGCGCAGCATTGCGCTTCTTCGAAGTGCACTACCTACCTATGCGGCCTCAGCTGGGCTTTTGGTAGTCTCGCTCTATGTTCTTGGCAGGGAAGTGTTTGTGGCACAAGTATTTCGTAACATGCCAAATTTCATTGATTTGCTGGGTGTTGTGCGCTTCTTTGAACATGCCTTCCTTAACACACAGTTTGTTGTACAGGTACTTACGGTGGCAATAGCGGTAGCTGCACTATGGCTTGCGCGTGAGACCGCCAAGCTACTTTCTCTCATTACAAGAACCATCAGAATTGCATAGCAAAACACCGAGAGGGGAGTCTCGGTGTTTTGTGTTTCTTTTACAGTTCTGCCAACTTACTTCGTATGAGTTTCAATATTTCCGTAGCAACGGGTTTGTTCTCTCTAAGGAAGGTGCGTGTAGCGTCGTAGCCACGACCAAGCTTCATTTCGCCATAGCTGTAACTAGAGCCCGACTTTGTGATGATGTCGTATTTCTCACCAAGGGCAATTAACTCACCCTCACGACTGATTCCTTCGTTATACATAAGGTCAAACTCAGTAGTCTTGAATGGTGCAGCCACCTTGTTTTTAACCACCTTTACCCGCACACGCCCTCCTACAATTTCTTCACCCTTCTTGATCTGCGCAATACGGCGGATATCAAGACGAACACTTGTATAGAACTTAAGAGCTTTTCCGCCTGTTGTTGTCTCTGGGTTACCGAACATAACTCCAATCTGCATGCGGATCTGGTTAATAAAGATGATTATGGTGTTTGATTTTGCCGTAATAGCGGTAAGTTTTCGAAGAGCCTGTGACATGAGGCGTGCTTGCTTACCCATTTGAGATGAGCCCATGTCTCCCTCGATCTCATCTTTTGGGGTGAGTGCCGCTACTGAGTCCACTACAATGACATCTACAGAGTTTGCACGTACCAACGATTCAACAATTTCTAGCGCCTGCTCTCCGGTGTCTGGCTGTGAAATGAGAAGTTCTGGAAGCTTTACGCCAATCTTACGTGCGTATTCAGGATCAAGTGCGTGTTCAGCATCCACGAAGGCACAAATACCACCTTTCTTTTGCGCTTCAGCAATAACATGAAGGGCGAGTGTTGTCTTACCAGAAGACTCAGGGCCAAAGATCTCGATAATACGACCGCGGGGAAGTCCTCCAATGCCGAGCGCAGCATCAAGTCCAAGGGAGCCGGTAGGGACAAAATCAATCGCCTGAGGCTTCTTATCGCCATAGGCCATGATAGATTCATCACCAAACTTGGTCTTAATCTCTTTGATTGCAAGTTCAATGGACTTACGCTTTGCGTCTGCAGCACTACCTTTTTCAGATGTGTCATCAGCACTAATTACGTCGCTATCGTCCGACTTACTTGCTTTACTAACACTCTTTTTTGAAACTTTTTTTGCGGGCATAAGGATGTAATTTAAGGTTGTATCAGAGTCCGTTCGATAGATCGGCTCCTTCCGAATCTATCAGTTGCGGTTAAAGACAGTATAACTCCTCCATGGGGGAGGGTCATGGTCTTCTCAAAGTGGCCACTCTCATCAATGAGCAATGTGGCTCCATTGAGGAGTAGGGTCTCAGTATTGGTGGTCTTCCCAGAAATGGTAGTAAGGGTGCTTCCAGGGTCCATACGGGAGGTCTCAAGGGTAATATGAGGGCCTGAAACAAGCGCCCATGCCTTAGTGCCGCCGTATCCGAGCACAAGTAGCAGTGCAGCGATTGTGAGATTTCTAATCATGTGAGAGGGGATTGGGATGAAGTTTTCCTCGAGGAACTATCGTTTTTTTCTAATTATAGAAAGTCAGTATCCTCATCCTGATTTTCATTTGCAGCAGCTCCACCTACGGAAAGCACGTCACGAGGGCGTGCACCATCGGCTGGACCAATAACACCCTTTTCCTCAAGAATATCCATAAGTCGTGCGGCACGTGAGTATCCAATTCGTAGCTTACGTTGCAGGTAAGATGTTGAAGCACGTCCAGCTTCCTCCACTGCTGCCTTTGCGTCGAGATAAAGGTCGTCATCGCTATCATCCGCATCGTCTTCCATCATCATCATTGCGTCGTTAGGTTCAGCAAGTGCTACTCCGTTACCACTAAGGTCAACTGCCGTAATACTGCCTGCATTGTGTTCCTTTATATACTGCACCACCTTCTTAACCTCACCTTCAGAAATGTATGCGGTTTGTACACGTACCGGCTTCTGCATATCGCTTGCAAGGTACAGCATGTCTCCAGCACCAAGAAGCATTTCAGCACCTCCAGAGTCGAGGATTGTACGAGAGTCGATATTGCTTGCCACCTGCAGTGCAAGTCGTGTAGGTACGTTTGCCTTAATTAGACCAGTAATAACGTTTACAGAAGGACGCTGGGTTGAAAGTACAAGGTGAATACCCACCGCACGAGACATCTGTGCGAGGCGAACAATAGATGCCTCAAGTTCTCGAGGGTAGGACTGCATAATGTCGGCGAGCTCGTCGATAACAATTACGATATACGGCATTGCTTCAGGCATTTGCGCTGCACCTCTCTTTTTAGCAGGTTCAAACACTGTTTTGTGATATGAATCAATGTCACGAACTTGCTGTTCTTCTAGAACTCCATAGCGACGGTCCATCTCCTTAGCTGCCCACTTTAGGGACATAATACATTTCTTAGGATCGGTAATAACCGGGGTGAGAAGGTGAGGGATACCGTTATAGAGAGTGAGCTCCACACGCTTTGGATCAACCATGATAAAGCGCAGGTTGTTTGGGCTGTTGCGGTAGAGGAGGGAGGTGATGACGGCATGAATGGCAACTGATTTTCCAGAGCCTGTAGCACCAGCAATAAGTCCGTGTGGCATCTTGGCGACATTTACATAGTGAGGAGTACCCGTAATATCACGACCAATAGCAGCAAGGATTGGCTTGGTGGAGGTGTTCCACTCAGGTGCAGAGAGGATACCGCCAAGACCAACCATCGCCTTGGAAGCGTTTGGTACTTCAATACCTACCAATGACTTACCAGGGATTGGTGCCTCTATACGAACAGGGTGCGCTGCAAGGGCAAGTTCAAGATTGTTTTGAAGAGAAATGATCTTTGAAAGACGCACTCCTTCAGCTGGCTTTATAGCGTAGCGGGTAACCGTTGGTCCCACAGAAACCTCATCCATCTCAACTGAGATACCAAAGTTAATAAAGGTGCGCTTAATGATGTTTGCATTTGCTTTGATGTCACCCACGCCAGGCTTACCCTTATCAAGACCAAGGAGTGAGAGTGGAGGAGGGTTGTACTCCGCATCAAAATTCGGAATAGCCATGTCAGAAGTCTGCTTGTTCTCATTGAAAAGAGTGATGGTTGGTTCACGGTCCGGCTGGACAGTCTCAGTATGATCTTCTTCTGGTGCTGTCTTCACGCTTGCAACGGCTGCCGCAACTCCCTCTTCATCATCGGCTGTACCCTCATCTTCTTTGCTTCGAGAAGGAATGCGAATACCGCTCAACGTTGTGCCGGCCTTAGATGCTGCGTACCCAAGACCCTTAAACACTTCAACAATATCTGTAACTAGTCCAAGACCTACAAGGGTAAGAGCGAGGAGAAGGATAAGTGAACCCCAGAATCCAAAAAGATGAACTGCCTCTACTCCTATTGAAACACCGAGCGCCCCACCTAATGAATGGGTGGTGATCCCAAAGAAGGTAAGGAAAGAAAAAAGCATTACTCCAATACCGATACCTGGGAGAAGTGGAATGAGTGAACTCTTCCGCATAAGCGAGACACCGAGAGTTATGAGTGCTAACGGAAGCACATAGGCTAAGAGGCCAATGATCCCAAACACATACACGAAAATAAGGTTTCCTATCTCACCCGCAAGAGCGTTTCCAAATGGTGCTCCAAATCCACCCAACAATAAAATGAGACCTAGTGCGATTACGAGTATTGAAAACACCCACGTAAAAATTGCTCCGTACTCTGGATCAGGATCTGCTCTTCTCTGTTTCTTTTTAGCCATGATACTTAGCAGTTTACCATTCTCAGCCCCTATTTACTTATAACTTTATGATTAAAAAGTGAGTGACAGGATGACCTGCCGTGTCCATCAGACACCGACAAACGTACTCCCTAGAAGCAGACGTTTACACACAAGGACAGAGGCGTATACTTGTCTTTAATGACTCAAATGTCTTAGACAGCCGTATGGACACTAATGGACAATTAAAGGACATTAAGACAACAAAGCCCACAGAGAAGAGGGCGGTAATTGAAGACTTCGTCCTTAATAAAAGTATATTCTCCAACATTTTTGAAAAGGACATCAAGCGGGTATACATCTACAAAAAGTCAGAAAGGCTAGCCAAGGCCATCCATCTTATCGGTCCTGCGTTCTTTTCTTCTCCTGCTCTTCGGGACAGGCTCGATCGTGTTGCGGTTGGCCTTGTGGACGCTGCTACCGAGGCTCCAATGGAGGCACGTACAAAACTTTCTAAGGAGCTTCTCGCACTCTCAAGTGTGCTCTCAATCGCCCGTACCAGTGGATTGCTTTCAGTCATGAACGCGGAGCTGATCGCCCGAGAAGCGCAAAGCCTGCTACAGGAAGTAGCCTCATACGAGGAGCCTCGCCTCTTCCTGGATGACACCCCAACACTTGCTGAACTCGCTCGGGACGTCACAAGTGAAAATCGCCACCAGGAGCGACTAGCTGTTCAGGAGATGTTTGAAAATGAATCTCGCACTCCTGTGAAGATAAAGACAGGGAAGGAGAGCGTGCCAGAGACTAGTTCACGTAAAGGACACTCTATAGGACAGGTATCGGACAAAAAGACAGAGAGACAGGAAGCAATCCTTTCAATACTAAAGTCCAAGGGAGCTTCCCACATCAAAGATATTTCGACAGTTATATTAAATGTAAGTGAAAAGACTATTCAAAGGGAGCTTCAGGGGCTTGTTGATCAGGGAGTAGTGCTGCGCTCGGGGGATAGGCGTTGGACCACCTACACACTTGTCTCATAGCGCACTGCCTTACGGGAGAGCGGTATATATTGACAATTCCTATATATTTGCTATCCTTTTGCTCAGATGGACAGCGTAGGGTTAGTAAAAAGGAAGGGTCGAAAGACCCCTATTTCTTTATAAAACCTTAACGTTATCCACATTGCTCTAGCGCTACATGCTAACAATTAGGTATACTTCATCTTGTATACCGAAAGATAAGGGGCATACTTCTGAAACGACTCGTACGTTGACAACAATTTCCTAGTTCATTTCTGCCAATGGCGTCATGAAATGGGGAAGTAATAGAAAACAAAACCAGCTCATTCCGTAAGGAATTGGCTGTGTGCTCGTCTGCTTTATAGGACGGGCATCAGAACGGAAGCACCGGAATACAGACCACGATAGATTTCAGAACTCTAAAAAACGTTTGCCAGCCTTGCTAGCGAGATGCGAGTCGACAAGGCACCTCGCCAGAATCAGGGTACATAAAATGTGCGAACCGCAGACCATAAAAAGTTTGCAAACTATTAACCAATTGCGAAGCGCGTACGGCACATATTACAAAACGCACGATGCACTTCGTATTTAAATCAAAAAAATTGTTATGACTAACGCAAACACAAACGTGATTGCAAAGGTTGCAGCAGTAGTAGCAGTCCTCGGACTTGTTGCTATGTCATTTGCTACTTCAGCACATGCACAGACAACAACTACAACTACAACCACAACTACAGCGTTCACAATGAACCTAACTATGGGTTCATCAGGTTCACAGGTTATGGCTCTTCAGTCATGGCTTATTGGAAAGGGTTACGGCATCCCAGCTGGTGCAACTGGATACTTCGGTGGACAGACTAAGGCTGCTCTTGCTTCATACCAGGCTGCAAAGGGAATCACTCCTGCAGTAGGTTACTTTGGTCCAGTTACTCGCGCAGCTGTAGCTGCTGATGGAGGTGCATCAACAACATCAACCGTTCCTGGTTGTGCTGCTGGAGCTCTCTTTAGCTCAACTACTGGTGCAGCTTGTGGAACAACAACAACTACAACTACCGTTTCAGGTACTGTAGGCCGCCTTACAAACCTCAGCTCTCTTGGTGATACTAATTCAGACATCAAGGAAGGTGACTCTGTAACAAAGCTTGTTGGAGTTTCTGCTGATGCAACTGATGGTGATGTAAGCATCCAGCGTGTTGATGCTACATTCAGCATCGGTGCGACTTCAACTGCTTCATCAAACCTTGATAAGTACTTCAGTTCAGTATCTGTTTACCTCGATGGTACAAAGCTCGCTACTATGGATCCTGCAATGGGAGACAAGAGCGGACGCGTATGGACATTCCGTTTTGCTGGCCTTAACGGCATCATCAAGAAGGGAATGACAGGTAACATCTACGTACAGGGAACACCAGTATCAAGCATCGGTTCAACTGAATCAGGTGTTGGAGTTACTGTAACTATCCCATCTAACGGCGTTCGCGCTGTTGGAAGCGATGGTATCTCTGACACTTACGGTGTTGGATACGGACAGACTGTTACTGTGTCTTCAGCTACTACAGGAACACTTACAGTTACTGCTGGAAGTGACAACCCTAAGGCTAGCCAGATCGCAGTATCAAGCTCAACAACTTCTGGTGTTACTCTCTTGACTTTCAACATGAAGGCTAAGAACGCTGGAGTTAATGTTACTGACCTTGCAGCAAGCTTCTACACATCTGCTACTAATCTTAACGATGTAGTTCAGACAGTTAAGCTTATGAAGGGATCTACTGTTCTTAAGTCTAAGACTCTAAGCACAGGAAAGCTTCAGACTGTTACGTTTGACAATGTTGACCAGTCAATCTCAAAGGATTCGACAGTTGGCTACTCAATCGTTGCTGACCTTAAGGGTGACGCTCTCTACACAGACGGAACAACTCTTAGCGCGTCAACAACCGTATCAGGATGGGATGTATCTGATGTTAACGGTGACACTGTAACTCCTTCAGCAGCTGCTATTGGAAACACAATGACACTTACAGCAACAGGTATCTCAGTTGCAAAGGGAGCGATTACTACTACGACAACCGTAGGTCTTACGACTCAGGGTGACTCAACACAGTTCTCAATTCCTTTCACTGTTACTGCTGGAGACAATGATGTATTCGTAGGAGCAACAGTTGCTACTGCTGTGACATATGCCACAACAACAAGCTCAACTGCTGCTGCAACAAACGCGGGTACAACTAACTTCACAGTTGGTGACTCAGTTACTGGTGACGTTGCTGGTACTGCATACAAGGTTTCAGCTGGAACATCTCGTACATTTACGTTTAACGTAACTTACGTAGCTACTTCAACTGGATACACTGGTGTTGTACTAACAGGCATCAAGTACGGTGCAACTTCAGGAGCTATCACAAGCACTTACACTTCAAACCTCGACACATTCAAGACAGCTGATGTCTTCATGAAGGTTCGCTAGTTTGACTTGTAGTGTTTAGACCCTCCAAAGTCCTAGCCTAAAACTTAGACTTCAGAGAAGTTGAAACCTAACACAAAAACCACCCCTCACGGGGTGGTTTTTGTGTTTATATACCCACCACGTTGCCATTTAGCTTCGAGCTGGTATATTGAGTTGGTACGGACCGAAGACAACCAGCATCCGCAAGGAAGAAGTCTGGTCGAGGAATCATTCTGAAATAGGGGAGGGAATACCACCACCTATTTCGGGGTCGAATGTCTCCATTGGTCACGCATACGCGTGGCCAAACTCGTTTCCGTACATCAATTAATTATCGCTATGGCAATTACCAAGGCAAAAAAACTAGACGTTGTGAAGTCTCTTGCGGACTCACTCGCTGATGCAGTTTCTGTCGTCTTCGTGCACTTTAAGGGACTTTCTGTTGCTGACACCTCAGCAATGCGAAGAGCTTTGAAGAAGGAAGGTGTTGGATACTACGTTGCAAAGAAGACACTTATTAAGCGCGCTCTCGAAGAGAAGGGATACACCGGAACACTTCCAGAAATGGCAGGAGAGATCGCACTTGCATGGAGTGCTACTGATGCAACTGCAGCTGCTCGCGGAGTGTTTGAAGCAGGAAAGAAGCACAAGGAAGCTCTCGCAATTGTGGGAGGAGTCTTTGAAAACACATACTTGGACGCGAAGCAGATGGTTGCCATTGCAACTATTCCTCCAGTCCCTGTACTTCGTGGAATGTTCGTAAATGTTATTAACAGTCCTATCCAAGGATTTGTTATTGCACTTAATCAAATCGCAGAAAAGAAATCTGCTTAATTATTCACGCAAATAAAATTACTATGGATGAAGCAACACAAGAAGTTACCGCCGAAGAGACTGCAGTACCAGAAGCAGCAGCTGTGGCAACAGAAGTCGCAGCAGAAGCAGCGCCCGTAGCTGCTCCTGAAGCTGAGGTAGAAGTTCCTGCTAAGTTCAAGTCTATCGTCGCTGAAATCGAAAAGATGAGCGTGATGGAACTTTCAGAACTCGTAAAGGTTTTTGAAAAGAAGTTTGGTGTTTCTGCAGCCGCTGTAGCAGTTGCAGGTCCTGCAGGAGCAGCAGCTGATGCAGGAGAAGAGAAGAGCAACTTCACTATCGAGCTTTCTGATGCAGGAGCTAACAAGATTGCCGTAATTAAGGCAGTTAAGGAAATCCTCGCACTTGGCTTGAAGGAAGCAAAGGACCTCGTTGACGGAGCCCCTTCAGTACTCAAGGAGAGTGTTGGAAAGGATGAAGCAAACGAACTTAAGAAGAAGCTTGAAGAAGCTGGCGCTAAGGTTACCCTCAAGTAGTTTCGACGAAACAGGTATGGAAAGACCCGCACACAATGCGGGTTTTTTCGTACCTATTTCTCAAGGTGTCGTCAAGAGTTGCAGAGCCCCCGTGCACACGTAGAATGGAAGTATCCATGGATCCTCTTGCACGCCTTTTCAGTTCGTATGCCAGGCTCAAGCTGCTACGTCTTTTTCTTTTCAACGAGGACGCTTCTTTTACTGTTGTTGATCTTTCATTCCGTACAAAGACACCTAAAGAAGTTGTCCGAAAGGAGCTCACGGTACTTTTGGCAGTTGGCCTCATTAAGAAGAAAAAAGGGAAGGGGATTGTATACAGTGCTACCCGTAAGTTCCCACACTTTGATGCACTACAGACATTTGTGCGTAGTACAACAAACCTAGGAGACGCTGACATGGTTGCTGCACTTAAGAAGTCTGGAAACATTCGACTTATCGTTCAGTCAGGACTTTTTACAGGATCTCTTGAGACAAAGATTGATCTTCTCGTTGTGGGTGACAAGCTCGAGGAGAAACCACTTGAGTCAGCAATACGTTCTTTGGAGGCTGATCTAGGGCGTGAGTTGCGCTATGCCGTATTTTCAACAGAAGACTTTAAATACCGAAGGGGAGTATATGACCGTCTATTGCGAGACATCTTTGATTTCCCACACCGGGTGATTTTCGACAAGCTAGGGATCTCACTATAGGGCTGGTTTTTCTATCCACACCACCTCTCCCACAAGTTCTACACCTTGCTACACTTTATGTAGGCAACTGCTTCCTTGCAGCCCTTTACCAAGATAACTTATTCCAATCTCTTTATGTTTTTAACTACGTGGGCTACCGTGCTTAATCAATCGTTCCAGGGACTCTTCTACGGCGTTGTTGCCTTCATCCCTAACTTGGTTGCTGCCCTCATAATCTTCGTTATTGGCTGGGTCTTCGGATCAATTCTCGGACGTCTTGTTGCGCAGGTAGTAGACGCTACTCGCGTTGATACTGCGCTTAGAAACGCTGGCGTTGAACGTGTGCTTTCACGCTCAGGTTTCAAGATGAATGCAGGAAAATTCCTAGGAAGTCTCGTAAAGTGGTTCTTCATTATCGTTTTCCTTGTTGCCGCACTTGATGCACTTCACCTTACTGAAGTGACTATGTTCCTTCGTACGGTAGTACTTGGGTACTTGCCGCAAGTTATTGTTGCAGTACTTATCCTTCTTGTTGCAGCGGTACTAGCTGAAACAGTTGAGAAAGTGGTAAGTGGTGGAGCTCGTACTGCAGGACTAAGTTCAGCAGGATTCCTCGGCGTACTATCTCGCTGGGCTATCTGGATCTTTGCTATCCTTGCTGCACTTGATCACCTACAAGTTGCAAGCAACTTCATACAGCCTCTAATCACAGGACTCGTAGTAGCGCTTGCGCTTGCTTTCGGTCTTTCATTTGGACTTGGAGGACAGGCAACTGCTGCGCGTATCCTTGAAAAGATGCGCGAGGAGGTTTCTCACAAGTAGGGAATACTCTTGTTTTTGAGGGCAAAAAGCAGGCGGCACCCCGTCTGCTTTTTGCGTTTCTAGGACCTTGTTGACAGCATTGTGTGGCACCTATATACTCCTCTTACGTGTCTATTACCAAGCTAAATCGATTCCAAAGGAGCGTATAGGTGAGGCCGTACAAGGCTTTATCACAAGCGCCCCGGAGGCGTTTTTTTCTTGTAGAGACCGTGCACTTTGACAGATAAATACGTATTGGTAATCCCGTGAGTAAGAAGGGAGTAATTTTTTCTTTTCACGGGATATTGCAAATTCAAAGAAGACTGAATAGTGGTATTCAGGTTTCCGCACTGGAAACAATAAGGGTGCACGGTGGATGCCTTGGCATATACAAGCGATGAAGGACGCGGCTAATCAGCGAAAATTTCGGGGAGGCGATTTGCAGCCTTTGATCCGGAGGTATCCTAATGGGGAAACCCGATCAGAAATGATCATCCACTCTTAATAGAGTTGGAAGCTAACCTGGGGAAGTAAAACATTTCAGTACCCAGAGGAATAGAAAACAATAGCGGATTGCTTTCCGTATGCTCGATGCTTCGAGTGTATGGAAAGCAATCCTTGCGATTCCCTTAGTAGCGGCGAGCGAAACGGGATGAGCCCAAACCAGATACTTCGGTATGTGGGGTTGTAGGGTAGAAGCACCATGCTTGCATGGCAAGAGTTACAAAAGATGTGTATAGCGGAAGCTGCTGGGAAGCAGCGCCCTAGAGGGTAATGGCCCCGTACGCGAAATGTACATCTCTCTTGTGCTTCTATTCCTGAGTAGCTCGGGACATGAATAGCCCGAGTGAATCTGCCGGAACTAACCGGTAAGGCTAAATATTGTATATGACCGATAGTGAACTAGTACCGTGAGGGAAAGGTGAAAAGAACCCCGAGAGGGGAGTGAAATAGAACTGAAACCGTGCACTTACAAAGGGTTATGGGGGGCGTTCGCGTCCTTTATAGCGTGCCTATTGAAGAATGAGCCTGCGAGTGTATGTATGTTGCATATGGCTAAATCCGTTACGGGATGGAGCCTTAGGGAAACCGAGTGTTAATAGCGCGTTAGTATCATACATACGACCCGAAGCCAGGTGAGCTTGCCATGAGCAGGGTGAAGTTTGTCGAAAGACAGATGGAGGCCCGAACCCATAGATCGTACAACGTCTTGGGATGACTTGTGGTAAGGAGTGAAAAGCTAATCGAACCTGGTAATAGCTGGTTCTCTCCGAAACATCTTTAGGGATGGCGTCGTGTGATCCTTTTGGGGGTAGAGCACTGGAAGGGATGAACAGGGAGAAATCTCGTCATTCCTATCAAACTCCGAATACCAAAAATTAACAGCACGGCAGTTAGACGGTGGGGGCGAAGCTCCACACGTCGAAGGGGGAAGAGCCCTTGATCGCCAGTTAAGGTCCCTAAATTAACGCTCAGTACAACTTAAGGAAGTGAGGATCCTTTGACAATGAGGATGTTGGCTTAGAAGCAGCCATCATTTAAAGAAAGCGTAACAGCTCACTCATCGAGGGTCCTTGCGCCGAAGATAATCGGGGTTAAGCGTTATACCGAAACTGCGGGCTTGTGCATTTCATAGAGGGAGTCATAAAGACAATCTCAGTAGTTAGGACAGAAGATGTGAGTTTAGTAATCGCGGATCAGCATGCCGCGATGAATGCTTGCTAAAAACTTCTGCGCCTGGGAGTGAAGAATAGTGGTTTGGTCAGGATGAAGGACGTGCAAAGCTGCGATAAGCCGCGGGGAATCGCCTCGAGGTTTTGATCCGTGGATGTCCGAATGGGGAAACCCGTCGCCTGGGGAGTGAAAACGCAACGGCCGGCATCTATGCCTGTCTTGTCCGCGCGATTAGCTTGTGCCCAGGAATCGTCGCGAGAGATTGCGAACTGACCGTAAGGCGAGCAGCTGGAGCAGGCTGTTTGAGAAAATGGGATGACCGAAAGGAACATGGCCCACCCCAAAACCCAACGTTTCTTGTGTGAGTAAAATCACATTGTGAATCTGTCCGGAAAGATTCACCACTCCTAAATTAATTTGGTGTGAATGTTCAAATATGGTGTGCGGTTGTAGCTCAGAGGTTGAGCACCTTCCCGTAAGGAAGGAGGACACAGGTTCGAATCCTGTCGGCCGCTCCATGTTTAATTTAATTTTCAAAACATTCGCGCCCTCTATGAAATGCACAAGCGGTAGGAGAGCGTTCCGTTCTGCGATGAAGCCTAAGGGGTGACCCAGGGTGGAGCGTACGGAAGTGAGAATGCAGGCACAAGTAACCACAATGCGGGTGAGAACCCCGCACGTCGAAAGAACAAGGTTTCCTCAGCTATGATGATCAAAGATCGGAAGAGCACACGTCTGAACTCCAGTCACCTTGTACTATCTCGTAT
>CALLKD010000087.1 GCA_938008595.1 uncultured bacterium
CAAGCACGGAAGGTCTTATGACTTTTAGTTGTAAGGCTGGACCGTATAAGCCCCGGTGAATGTCGGCGATAACTATAATCGTCCTAAGGTTCTGGGTGGGACTTGTCCTACTCAGAACGGATTGGGGCGGTTATAGGAGACCGTAAACAGTACTGAGAAGTGTGCGTCATTCAAAGCTACCTCGTCATACAGTAATGTATGACAGAATCCGCGGCTCATAAGAGAGGCCATACGCCGCGCTTCCAATGCCAGTAATGGTATAGGGAAGAAGAAATGGTCCTACGTTAAAGGAATAGTAGAGCGTAATTCCTTGTCTGGTAAGTTCAGACGTGCACGAATGGCGTAATGAGTGGAAAACTGTCTCGAGGACTCGCTCGGTGAAAATGCAATACCGGTGAAGATGCCGGTTACCCGTAGTTAGACGAAAAGACCCCAGGAGCTTTACTATAGCTTGGTATTGGGGCTGTGTGGTTTATGCGTAGCATAGGTGGGAGATTTTGAAGCATTCCTTTCGGGGAGTGTGGAGTCGCCAGTGAAATACCACCCTTAAATTGTGCAGTCTCTAACCCGGTTAAGAACTAATCGGGAACAGTGCCTGGCAGGTAGTTTTAGTGGGGCGCTATCCTCCTAAAAAGTAACGGAGGAGTCTATTAAGGTTCTCTAGGCGCGAATGGAAACCGTGCCGATAGTGTAATGGCATAAGAGAGCTTAACTGTGAGGGGTACATCCCGAACAGATGCGAAAGCAGAGCATAGTGAACCGACGGTCCGCCTTAGACGCGGCCGGAGATTAACGGATATAAGTTACCCTGGGGATAACAGGCTAGTTCCGCCCAAGCGTCCATAGCGACGGCGGAGTTCGGCACCTCGATGTCGGCTCACCTTAGCGCGGGGCTGGAGAAGGTCCCAAGCGTTTGGCTGTTCGCCAATTAAAAAGGTACGCGAGCTGGGTTCAAACCGTGAGGGTTTCAAATCTTCGGATTTGTTACTCTCACTGTTTGAATCCCTTTGAGTTTCTGTTATCAGAACCAATAAAATGTGTGAATGTCTTTTCGTCTTGAAACTAAGATAGAACCAACCATGCCACGGCGGGTATGTGCAGGGATGCACATACACAAACTGACTGATATCGGTGAAACCCTACTCAGAAATGAAGGGTAATACCGAGGGAATGCGAAAGCAGCCCGTAGAGACTACACGTCAGACACGAAGAACTCGTGAAGATATAGTCCGATCCTTCCAGTAATGGAAGATAACAAAATGCGTGAGACAGGTTGGTCTCCTATCTACTACGGGCGTTGATTTTTGAGGAGTGTTGCCCCTAGTACGAGAGGACCGGGGTGAACTGACCTCTGGTCTACCAGCTGTTCTGCCAAGGGCACCACTGGGTAGCTATGTCGGGATGGGATAACTGCTGAAAGCATATAAGCGGGAAGCCCACTCCAAGATTAGAAATCGTTATGAGACACCTTATAGATGATGAGGTTGATAGGCTTTAAGTGGAAGCGCAGTAATGCGTTGAGCTGAGAAGTACTAATATGTCCAGTTTCCTGTGCGGAATTCTGTGTGCGACTGTTTAGTTTTTGAGATTTTGCAATACCTGTACGTATTTTTCTGGACGAGTGTTACACGCACGCGCCCAGAACGCTGGTGATTTATCGAGAGGGCCACACCCGTTCCCATTCCGAACACGGAAGTTAAGCCTCTTTGAGCCGATGGTACTCGAAAGGGGAGAGTAGGTTGTCGCCAGCGTTCTGGGCGTGTTTGTGTTTAGAAAAGCCCCCACCTTTGCGTGGGGGCTTTTCGCTATATAATGAACACATGAATTGGGCCGCAAAACGACAAGCCATTGCTATCGCTATTCTTGTTGGCATTGTCCTCCTGCTTGTTGCGATAGGTGCATTCTTTTTCTTGTATACGCCAGCTAGCTGTATTGATAAAAAGCAAAATCAAGATGAGACGGGCATTGATTGTGGAGGGTCCTGTACAACACTCTGTGTGAGCGAGGCGCTTCCTGCACGCATTCGTTTCGTTAGAGTACTCACACCAGTAGAAGGGCGCTCAGATATCGTTGCGTATATTGATAACCCAAATGAGAACGCTGAAGCTCGAGATGTGCACCTTACTATCGAACTGTACTCAGCTGCACAAGTACGTCTGGGAAGTACGGAAGTGGCGCTTGATCTACCGGCGCTAAGTAGTGTGCCACTATTTATGCCAAGCATAGGAGACGGAACAGCAGCAAAAGCATTCATGTCATTTGTGGGAGCTGGTCCTGTGTGGACAAAGACCACACAAAAGGCGGTACTTCCTGTGGTGAAAGATACGGCACTTCAAAACACCAACACGCCGCGCATCACGGCATCGCTTGTAAATCCCGTCGCCAAACCACTACGAGATATAACCATCGTCGCAACCGTATTTGATGAAAATAATAATGCGATAGCAGCAACCCAAACATTTGTAACTGAACTACCGTCACAGGGCACTGTGCCAATTGTATTTACGTGGAATGCTCCGTTCCCTGCCACCCCTGTTCGGTATGATGTAGTTCCTGTGCCAAGTTTGTAATTGTATGGTGCAGAAAGCTTTACTCTTCCTATCGCCCATTAAATCAACATGGCCACTCTTGGCGATTGCGGTGACGCTTTCATGTATGGGAGTGCTCACCATGCACCCATTTGATGGGGGAGCCTCTCTTGCCCCAAGACAGCTTGTTTGGATCCTCCTTGGTACCGTGGTGTATGTCGTTACTGCGGCGAGTGATATGCGCTTTGTGCGCCGCACACCGATTATTATCGTGTGCTATGTAGCGTCACTTATATTGCTTGCACTCCTACTTATATTCGGACACTCAACCATGGGTGCCAAGGGATGGTTTGATTTTGGACTCTTTTCATTTCAACCCGCAGACTTTGCAAAACTAGTATGTATTGCACTTCTAGCAAAGTATTTTTCGAGGCGGCATATGGAGATTGGTCACTTTGGACACATCGTTGTTTCGGGAGTGTATATTGCTGCAATTGTCCTTCTCATTCTCATACAGCCCGACCTTGGTACGGCTGTTATCATCTCGAGCGTATGGCTTGGTATGGTATTGGTTTCTGGAATTCCACTCCGCCATCTAGCGGCAGTATTTTGTCTCTTCCTCGTTGTTGCAACCAGTCTATGGTTCTTTGGACTGAAGCCATATCAACGCGCACGACTTATGAACTTTGTTAATCCCGCAGCTAACATTCATGGTAGCGGGTATAACGCATATCAGGCAACGGTAGCAGCAGGCTCGGGCCAGTTGTGGGGGAAGGGAATTGGGTACGGTACGCAGAGTAAACTACGCTTCTTGCCCGAATACCAGACTGACTTTATCTTTGCCGCATACGCAGAAGAATGGGGATTCGTAGGAATACTTATTTTGCTTTCCCTCTACGGACTTCTCCTTTTCCAACTGCTCTCCATTTCTAGACGTTCTGCAACAAACTTTGATGCACTATTTACCATGGGAGTACTCATTCTGTTTCTGGCTCACATTGGCTTTCATGCGGGAATCAATCTAGGGATACTACCGGTTACCGGCACCACGATTCCTTTCATGAGCTCAGGTGGCTCACACATTGTTGTGGAGTTCGGAGCACTTGGCATCATTGCCTCTCTTTCAAGACACGGTAGAAGTGTTGCACGCGATCAAGCGATGCAAGAATACGAAGGTTAGTAGCGGGCAAGTGTTTTAGCAACCATTTCTGACTCGGTGTATCGGCGTAGCACGGTGTCATACAGTGCAGACCCAAAACGAGCCCGTACTTCCTCATTATTTAGAAGGTATAGCAGTTCCTTGGTGAACACTGCTTGTGATCCTGCTGGCACCACAATTCCAGAGTGGTTAGATTCAATCACTTCGGGAATGCCCCCGGTGTCAGTTGCAAGAACAGGGAGCGAAGCAAGACCCGCCTCAAGGAGTGCAATAGGGAGCCCTTCTTTGCGAGATGGCATGAGATATGTATCGGCAGCGGCAAGATACGTTCGGGCAGATTCCGTGAATCCAAGAAAGAAAACATCATCGCTGCAGTGAAGTTCTCTACACTGTTTCTCTAGAGCGTCACGCTCTTCACCCTCACCAAGCACCACAAGCCCCACCTCTGGGTGTGCGGGGAGAATATCTTTGAGCGAACGTATCGCAACATCAACACCTTTATTCTTGTGAAGCTCTGCAATCATTAAAAGCCATGTGCGCTTTGCACTAAGGAGCGGGTTGTTCTTTGCAAGCTCATGTCGTGCAGCTTCCTTTGAGAGTAGGGGAAACTCCTTGATGCCATTAGGGATGGTAACAATCTTCCTTCTCGAGAATATGACCGGCGCAGTGACACGGTCATGCTCTGACACTACGACCACCGTATGTGCGAGTACTACGGTGAGCCATGAAGAAACCCACACAAATAATTTCCACAGTATATTTCGTGGCTCTCGGTGTGGCCATCCATGTGCGGTATATATGATTGTGGGGACGGCAGCAATGCGTCCAGCGAGCGCACCGAGTGCGCCCATCTTTGAACTATTCACATGCAGCACGTCAGGTTTGTATTTTCGTATGACTCGTACCAGCTCCAGAAAGGCACTGAACTCACGCATGAGAGAAATATCTCTACGCATACTTGAAAGGGGAATGGTTTCTATTCCATCTTCCATAAGTTTTGTCGCAAGAAGGCCTGGTGCCCCCGCTTTACCAGTTGCGCTCCCCAGCGTTACGGCGACCGTAGCCCCAGCCTCTTTAGCGGCCTTGGCGAGTGTGGCTACATACACCTGAGCGCCACCCCAATTAGACTTGGTAATGGCAAAGAGGATGCGTTTCCTTGAAAGTGATTCCATAGTTATAATAACCAAACAGGAGGGGTGCTAGTTTCGCCTGTATACATACACTTTACCACTTTATGTTTTCCTATCGCCGAGAAACGGCTTTTTTGCTAGTTGGGGACATTATTGTATTTTTCATATCGCTCTACTTGGCGCTCTTTGTGCGTAATCTCGAAAGTCCCACCTTTGGCTATTTCCTTGAGCACGTTACTGCCTTCTTTGGGATCTTTTTCATATCGCTCCTTATCTTCTTCATCAGTGGTCTGTATGAGAAACAGACTCGTCTCGTTAAAAGTATTCTTGGTATCCGTATCCTCGGTGCGCAGATTGCAAATACCACTATCGCTGCAGTGCTATTTTTCATCCTTCCTTTTGCCATTGCACCGAAGACGGTGCTCTTCTTGTACCTTGTTATTTCAGTACTCCTTATTAGCCTTTGGAGATTCTTTGCTACGCCGTACATCTTTCTCAGCGAGACACGCACAGCACTACTTATTGCTGAAGGTAAGGAGGCAGAGGAGTTGTATACGGTGGTGGAGGGTAATCCAAAATATTTTGTGCAATTTGCAGAGCAGATTCACCCAAACTCCCTTACCGAAGGAATGCTAGCCACTCTAGTGGGGAATGCTGTAGCGCAAGGGGTTTCCTTAATTGTTATTGATTCACGAGACCCGGTTGTGCACCGGGAATTGCCAACGCTTTATCCATACATGTTGTCCGGAGTAACCTTTGAGGAGTTTGCAACGTTTTATGAGAGTCTTTTTGATAGGGTGCCAGTACAGGCAATTGACCATGCCTGGCTCCTTGAACATTTGCCACGAAAGAATATTGCGTATGCGTTTGGAAAGCGTTCGCTTGATCTTATTGGTGCTAGTATCGGGGGCATTCTTGCACTTCCCATTGTCGCTATCGCGTGGCTATTGATTACGCTTACCAGTTCGGGGAATGCCTTCATCTTCCATGCGCGCGTAGGGAAGGGGGGAAAGACATTTCATATTATAAAACTCCGTACCATGAATATTGATGATCATGGTGATGAAGTGTTGCGTGCACAGAACTACGTAACGAGACTCGGGAAGTTCCTACGAAAGACACGAATAGATGAGTTGCCACAGCTTATAAATATTCTCCAAGGAACACTGTCATTTATCGGTCCTCGCCCAGAACTGCCCCGTATCGCAGAGGTGTATGAAAAGGAAATTCCGTACTACAACGTGCGACACCTCATTGTGCCGGGACTTTCAGGATGGGCACAGATCTATGACTATGACGCTCCCCGTGGTGCTGCTGACGTTGAACGAACAAAGCGAAAACTATCATTCGATTTGTACTATATAAAGCACCGGTCATTTGGGCTTGATATCGCGATCTCACTAAAAACACTCCGCGCACTTTCTGCACTTTCAGGGGTATAATCGAGAACACATGATTATCGATGGGAATCACATTGCATCAGAGCTAGTAGCGGCAGTTAACGCAGCGCGTGAGGGATTCCCCCCGCTCGTGGTGCGGGCAGTGGTGGTAGCACCTACGGCTGCTACACGGTCATATCTAAAGATTAAATCTCTTCGTGCCAAGGATGCTGGTATGGAGCTTGAGATTGTGGAGCTTCCTGACGGTGCGTCGACTGACGACTGTATTGAAGCGATAGAGGCACACGGTGCAGACGCTGTTATTGTGCAGCTCCCACTCCCTGAGAAGATTGATGCAGAGAAGGTTCTTGATCTTATCCCTGCCGTACTCGATGCAGATGTGCTCGGTGCTATTTCACGAGGAGCGTTTGCACACGGTCTTGAAGGGGCACTGCTCCCTCCCGTTGTTGGTGCCGTAAAGGAAATTCTAGAGCGCGCAAACGTTTCTGTTTCTGATGCGAAGGTGGTGGTTGTTGGTGATGGCTGGCTGGTGGGGAATCCGGTGTCTACATGGTTCACCTTGCAAGGCGCGAAGGTGTCGGTTGTTACAAAGAGCACACCCGATCTTTCCGTACTTGGGGATGCAGATATTGTGGTCTCTGGTGCAGGCTCGCCACACCTTATCCAGCCTGACATGCTCAAGGAGGGAGTTGTCCTTATTGATGCAGGAACGTCAGAAGCTAATGGGGTAATTGCTGGTGATATGGCGCCAGCATGTGCAGACATTGCGTCAGTGTTCACTCCCGTGCCAGGAGGGGTGGGTCCTATTGCAGTAGCCTGTCTATTCCGTAACGTGCTAGCGCTCCTTGCGCTACATGAAAACAGTTTTGAAGAAAGTCTAGGTTAAATTGATTAAAAAATAGGGGGTGTTAGAATAAGCCACATTATGCAGTCACGTCTTTCACGTATCTTTTCCGCGCTCGTAGTGCTTGTGCTTGCTGGTCTTTTGGGATGGTTTGTACTTTCTACAAACGGTGCTGATTCTAAGTACCGCGTAAAGCAAGGTCTTGATCTTGCGGGAGGTACGGAGCTTGTGTATAGAGCAGACACGAGTGCTATTACGAGCGACACACAGGGAGCGCTTAACTCGCTTCGTGATGTTATTGATCGCCGCATCAATCAGTTTGGTGTAGCGGAGCCACTTATTCAGCTTGAGCGTTCAAGTGCACTTGCGGGAACTCCTGAAGACAGGCTTCTTGTAGAGCTTCCTGGCGTTACTGATGTAACTGCAGCAAAGGATGCTATTGGACGAACACCAATTCTTGAATTTAAGCTCGGTGTGGGAGCAACTTCAACGTCTGCCTCAACGAGCGCTGGCTATATTGATACAGGACTTACCGGCCGCTACCTTTCTTCAGCTGAGCTTCAGTTCTCAAATACCACTACGGGTGTTGCTAACTCTCCCGTGGTTATTCTTCACTTTAATGATGAGGGAGCAAAACTGTTTGAGAAAATCACTGCAGAGAATGTTGGGAAAGAACTCGCTGTCTTTCTTGATGGGGTAGTTATTTCTGCACCTACAATTCAGGAGGTGATCGCAGGAGGTAACGCAACAATTACTGGACGATTTACCGCACAGGAAGCACGCACCCTTGTGCAGAATCTAAACTTTGGTGCACTTCCCGTACCTATCACCCTTATCTCAAACGATACCGTCGGTCCTACACTTGGCGCTCAGGCGTACAACGCAGGTCTTCACGCAAGCATTATCGGGTTCCTCCTCGTCGCACTCTTCATGATTCTTTGGTACCGACTACCTGGAATTATTGCGACACTTGCCCTCGTTATTTATGTAATTATTACCATCGCAATTATTAAGGTGGTACCGGTTACCCTCACCGCTTCAGGTATTGCTGGTTTCATTCTCTCTATCGGACTTGCTGTAGACGCAAACGTTCTTATCTTTGAGCGTATGAAGGAAGAGCTTAAGGCAGGGAAGGGAGCACAGGAGGCTGCAACAATTGGCTTTGGTCGTGCATGGCCTGCTATTCGAGACGGTCACCTCACCATGATTATTTCTGCAATCATTCTCTTCTGGGTGGGCACATCACTTATAAAGGGATTTGCGCTTGTCTTTGGATTTGGTGTTATTACGTCACTTATTTCTGCAGTATTTATTTCTCGCGTATTCCTCCGCGCCATCCTTCCAGAGGAGGGAGGTCGCGTAATGCGATTCCTACTTTCAAGTGGATTCCATACTGGCACTAGTGCTCCTAAAAAATAACTGTATGTACATCGTTGACCACCGAACACCTTTCTTTGCCATCACCGGCGCATTGCTTGCGATTTCACTTGGCGCAATTGTATTTTTCAGACTTCCACTCTCAATTGATTTTGCCGGTGGCTCACTTGTAGAAGTGAGCTATACCGATGCACGTCCAGAGCTTTCTGTTGTTACTGCCGCTATACACCAGCTTGCACTTGGAGAAGTGTCAGTGCGGGAAAGTGGCACGAGTGCTATCACGGTTCGCACCAGAACTCTTTCTCCTGAGGAACATGACAAGGTATTGCTCGCGCTTTCAAACAACAATACACAGGCACTCACTGAACTGCGCTTTAACTCAATCGGTCCTTCAATGGGTGCTGAACTTGGAAAGAAGGCACTCTATGCGCTCCTTGGAATCATTGCAGCCATCATGCTCTATATCGCATGGGCGTTCCGCACAGTATCAAAGCCTGTTTCTTCATGGATCTACGGACTTGTGGTGGTTATCATCCTCATCCATGACGTACTTGTTCCTGCTGGCTTCTACGCCGTACTCGGACACTACACGGGCTCACAGGTGGACTCTCTATTTGTTGTTGCCCTCCTTGCGATCTTGGGATATTCCGTTAACGACACTATTGTTATCTTCGATCGTATTCGCGAGCACCTCCGTACAAACGAGCATGATAAGTTGGTGGAACCATTTGACGTAACCGTAGGGAAGTCAGTTACTGAAACACTTGGACGCTCTATTAATACCTCACTTACTGTAGCACTCGCACTACTTGCACTCGTATTCATTGGTAGCAAGGAGACCATGGACTTTGCACTTGTGCTGCTCGTCGGTGTTGTTGCAGGAACCTACTCATCAATTCTTCTCGCTGCACCACTGCTAATCCCACTTGCAAAGCGATTTGCTAAGGATGCCGTTATTACAGACACAAAAAAGAAGCGGTAAGGTGTACTCATAAGTTTTAAGCCCAATCAGCAGGGAAGCGATATTAAAGGTGGAAGCTAAACAGCTCCCACCTTTATTGTTTATGGTGAGATCACCGTTCCCATAAACTTCTCCCCTAGAAGATATTTTTTAAACTCATCTAATGAACGCCCATTAAGTACAGCAACCTCAAGACCTAGATGCTCTGCCTCCTTTGCTGCAATGGGATCAAATGGGGAAGAGAGTCCAGGATCCCAGTGATCAGGAATCAGTGTACGGAATGTTTTCCAGTCAATAGTTTCAATTTTTGTAGCGTCAGGGAACTCATTTGGGTTCTTATCATACACATAATCAACGTTTGAAAGATTTATGAGTCTTGTAGCACCAAGTCTACGTGCTGCCAGTACGGCGCAATAGTCCGTAGACCATCCAGGTTTCCATCCTGCACCAATGACAATGCTTGATCGGGGAGCTCCTCCTCGCAGTGGATTTTTGATAATGCGTGCCTGTGCCTGTTCCTTAAAAAGTGCACGTAACAGATGTGCGTTTAAACGAGTTGCATGGATACCAAGCCAATCAAGATCTTCACTATGCAGGTCTCCACGAATATGTTCAGCAGCGTGTTGGTAGTTACGCGCTAGTTTTCCACCCCCTGCGATTATATAAAAAGAAAATCCCTGCTGAACAAGGTCGAGCAGGGTAGTGCGAAAGGCACGCAAAAATTCAATATCAATTTGGTCGGGGACTAGTAAAGACCCTCCTACGGAGATAACGATATACGAACGTTTTGCACGGGGAAATAATCTCATGCAAGGCTTGACGGCTTCCTCTAGTATACGCTTTTACCTACCACCTACAACTTGTGGAAAGTAAAAACTGTTCGATTATTATTTGACATTCCTTGGTGGAGGAATAGGCTGTGTCCAGCAACCTCAACAGGAGAGAGTAATGCCTAGTCCTTTCGAAATTTCCAACATCATGCTTGCCGCCATACTTCAGCTTGAGAGGCAGCGGCTTGAACGGCCATTCAACATCGAGAAAATTTCGAGTGCGCGTGAGGTGCTTCTTGAGTGCTCGTCAAGAAACACACGCCCGCTCGGGATGCTCGAGGTGTTTATCTCAGTCCTCGCCGAGTTCCTTAAGTGGGACGAGAGTGCGATCACTGAAGAAGACATTGAGCGCGTCTTCACTGAAGCCGCTGCAGCTCTTGCGGTGGTGGAAGCGGGAAAGCGCCTTCTCCCCGAGCAACATGTAAAGCTGTGTAACTTTCTGCTCATTCTCCAGCGGCGCATCATGCTCCTCTGGTTTGGGAAGTGGCGTCTTGCTAGGACAGGGTAGGGCAAACGTTCGCAAAAGCAGGGACCGCGCTATGGCGCGGTCCCTTTTTTATACCGCTTATTCTCCCTAGACCCGGGAACAGGTGTGGTTTCAAAAGCTCGGATTTTGAGCCGTATACATAGGCATAAAAGAGGGCATTATGTGGGCAGGACGCCTAGTAATTCCTTGCCTGGAAGGGTATATTCCAGCACGAGCCAGACCGCTTGACGGGCCTAAATACCTCGCGTACTATAGCTATTACCTGCCCCGAAAGGGGTGGCGGTATTTTTTGCTCGTTTGTACGTTGAAAATTTCATAGTTCTAAGGTTGGAAAATAAGAGTTATGTAAATTCTTGTGTTCCGCCTATTCTTAATTAGAGTTTGATCCTAGCTCAGGATGAATGCTGGCGGTATGGATAAGGCATGCAAGTCGAACGGCCCGCAAGGGCAGTGGCAGACGAGGTAGTAACACGTACGAACTCACCCTGTAGTCTGGCATAGCTCGTCGAAAGACGGGGTAATTCCGGATGGTCCCGAAAGGGTAAAGTTTTTCGCTACAGGAGAGGCGTGCGTAATATCAGCTTGTTGGTAAGGTAATGGCTTACCAAGGCTACGACGTTTAGGGGAGCTGAGAGGCTGACCCCCACCGATGGGACTGAGACACGGCCCATACTCCTACGGGAGGCCGCAGTCGAGAATCTTCCGCAATGGACGCAAGTCTGACGGAGCGATACCGCGTGGTAGATGAAGTGCTTCGGCACGTAAATACCTTTTATGAGGGACGAAATTATTGACGGTACCTCATGAATAAGGGGCTCCTAACTCTGTGCCAGCAGGAGCGGTAATACAGAGGCCCCAAGCATTATCCGGAATCACTGGGCGTAAAGGGTGTCAAGGCGGTTATATTAGTCGTTCGTTAAATCCGTGGGCTCAACCTACGGCGTGCGAGCGAAACGGTATAACTAGAGGGCGTAAGAGGTATATGGAACTCATGGTGTAGGGGTGAAATCCGTTGATATCATGGGGAACACCAAAGGCGAAGGCAATATACTGGTACGTTTCTGACGCTCACACACGAAAGCCAGGGTAGCGAACGGGATTAGATACCCCGGTAGTCCTGGCCCTAAACGCTGCTCGCTCGTTTTATGGAGTATCGACCCTCTATGAGACTAAGCTAACGCGGTAAGCGAGCCGCCTGGGTAGTACGATCGCAAGGTTAAAACTCAAAGGAATAGACGGGGACTCGCACAAGTGGTGGATCATGTGGCTTAATTCGTCGATAAGCGAAGAACCTTACCAGGGCTAGAAACCAAGCTGCACGCTCCCAGAAACGGGAGAAGCCTTCGAGGGTGCTTGGCAGGTGATGCATGGTTGTCGTCAGTTCGTGGCTTGAGCTGTTCCCTTCAGTGGGGTAACGAACGCAACCCCCGTTGTCTGTTATATTTGTCAGGCGAGACTGCCCCCTCACGGGGGAGGAAGGTGGGGATGACGCCAAATCAGCATGTCCCTTGATGCCCTGGGCTGCACACGTGATACAATGGTCGGTACAGAAGGACGCAATACCGCAAGGTGGAGCAAATCCCAAAAACCGACCCCAGTACGGATTGAGGTCTGAAACCGACCTCATGAAGCCGGAATCACTAGTAATCGTAGGTCAGCCATACTACGGTGAATACGTTCTCGAGTCTTGTACTCACCGCCCGTCAACTCAAGGAAGTTGGAAGTGCCCGATATCTTGTCTTGTACAGGACTACGGCAAGTTCAATGACAGGGAGTAAGTCGTAACAAGGCACGGCTAGCGGAAGCTGGTCGTGGAACATATCCAATCGGAATGAGATGTTCGAAAGAACACTCTCCGGTCGATGCCTGGTAGCTGAATGTTGGAAGTCATTATCACAGAACGAACTTCGGTTTGTTTCGTATTTTGATTTTCAACATTCAGCTACCAGGTGAGACATGATGCTTATCTCTAAATAGCATACGGACGCCGGAAAAACGCACCGGTATTTGTGAGAACGCTCAATTGACGTTCGCACAGATTGAATAGGCGGAACACAAGAGTATACATACTTTCCAAAACCTTAGTACTTTGAATCGGTAAAAGCGCCGAGCGGACGATTTTTCTTCGGAAAAATTGTCCGCTCGGCGCTTTTCTGTACCACTCTGGATGTAAGCCAAGATATCTGGTAGTATCCTTAAGTCGTGCGAAAGTAGTCTATATGCAAGCGTAGCTCAGTTGGTAGAGCACTCGACTGATACTCGAGCGGTCGTAGGTTCGAATCCTACCGCTTGCACCCGTTTATCTCTAGATATTGTGTAATTTCTCGTTAGGAGTATCGTTATTCTGGAAAGGGGAAATGAGATGGATGATAGTGAACTGCTGCCTGGCGCATTCGCGAATCGTGCGGTGCACATGCTTGAGGTGAGACACCGGCTCTGGCTCAGGGCGGGGAATAGGGTGGCGAACCTCAATGCCGCCTTGTTCGCTCAAGGTGGTATTTCCCTCGTGGAATACGCGTGGGCACTCTATGAGTTTCGCGATAATCCAAGGGTCGCGAACAGCCTTCTTCGCTTGAAGGATGATCTTCTGGAGCTCGCTCGCTCCGTCGGGGTGAAGAATGCGTGGGAACCTGAAGACCTTCTCGAGGTTTCGAGGGTGGTGGCGCTACTGCTCTGGATGCGGCAAGCATGCAAGGCAGAGGGGTTGAAGGCAAGAAATTGTCTTTCGTCAGTCGCCAACTACGCCCTGAGCAAGGCGCTCGATGAGTATCGGGGGACTGTTGTCGACAGGATCCCGCTCTACTTCCTGCGCTTCGAGCTGTATCAGCAGGTGGCGAGCGACGCCATGGCAGCACGAGACTGCCTGAGCTTCGTCGCAGAGCTTATACCGCTCCTTCCGGCCGAGGCGCGACCGGAGACGAGCTACATGCTCGCAGTCAAATATCTCGAGCTGTGGCATCCCGTCGAGTGGTTCAAGTGGCGGCTTAAATCGTTCGCATGATCCACACAATACCTTGAAGGCGTACCCCTAGGGTGCGCCTTCTTCACACCCAAACTACTTCTTCACGAGTTGCGGGGTATACTTTACCTATGAGGAATTTTCCTGCACTTATATTTATATTGGCAACGGCAATTATGTTTGGACTTGCTCTTTATTTTTATGGAGGCGCAACATTTCAATTTCCAATCATTAACACCACTCCCACCGCTAAGACGCTAGGGCAGTTATCGCCGGTACCATTCTTAGTACTTGAGGAGGGAAATAACGCACCTGCCGTAAGTGTGCGAGTTAACTACTCCATCAAGAATGTAGACGAGTTGAGTTCACTATGGGAACTTGTATATGGGAGCAATGGACCAACGGTCCCTACAATAGATTTTACAAAGTATGTGGTGCTCGCAATTTTTGATGGCAGTCACTCAACAAGTGGATATGGTATTACCGTACAGTCTATCGAAGATAGGGGAGGGAAGAGAATGGTTATGATTACCCGCACCACCCCAGGTGAAGGATGTCCTACAACAAATACGATATCAGCACCCTTTCAAATTGTGCGCATACAGAAGACTCCTCTAACGCTTGATCATGAGGATACGGTTGTGCAAGGTACTTCGTGTGCACAATAGGTGCTATCTCGTATAGAGCGCACTGGTAGCAGTAGTTTCTCGTCCCTGATCTGTCTGCAAGAGTTCCTTTAGTTTTTTTTCATCGTCATTCCACGTTGTACCATCCCAAAAGCTAAGGTTTGGAATATTAGTTTTGTACTTCGCCTTTTGTCCGTATCCCGTTCCAACATACACATGGGTGAGGCCTTCTGCCGTAGCGCGTCGCACGCTGTCGAGCATAAGCCACATACCGAGTGCAGAGTTAGCATAGGAGAGCTCATAGCACGAAAACCAGTAGTGTAGATAGGTCGGACCAGTTACCTCAAGTACGTAGGCAACAGGGGTGCCGTCCTTTGCATAGCAGGCAAGTCGTAGTGGTAGATCCTTTTGTAAAATGTCCTCCATTCTAGCTTCGGGCATAACGGAAGAGCCGTGCCGCTCGTTAAAGTAATGCAAGAAGAGGTCTTTGAAATGCGCGCTTTCTCCTATCTCACTTCCCGAACGATATGTCACGGTAAACTGGCCATCATATTTCTGAAATACTCTGCGGTTCTCACTGGTGGGAGAAAAGTCTTCTACGCGTAGCCGCAAGCTGCGTGCCATATAGAAAAGGTTTGGTCCTGGTTTGTGTGAGTAGGGAAGGAAGCCGCCTGCGTATACGGTTGCAAGATCATCACCCGATTCAACTTCGGCATGAAGGGTGTAGCCAAAAGAGTAGGTGGAGTAGTTTTGGCCTAGCTCGCGTGTGTATATGCGCATACTTATCGAGGAAATGTTTCTTCAACCGTATGAATGAATGAGGTAATAGAGCCTTCGAGGTCTCCTGAAGTAAGAACAAGGACGACGTCTTCAGGACGCAAGAGTCCAATGGTATCAGCCATGTCCTCTGGGTTATATCTACATACCGTAGTACCCACTTCTTGTAGTCGTGCGGTGATTTCCTGTCCAGAAAGTTGGTCGTGTGTGTTTGCTCCTTGGGTTGGTGGTTCGCATAGGACAACCATACGTGCGCCGTCAAATACGTCGTCATACCACGAAAGATTTGCACGGTTTCTCCATCCAAAGGTGTGAGGCTCAAATACAATAACGAGATCACGGGTACCAAAGTGAAGCCGTATCGCCTCAATAGCAGCACGTGCCTTTTCATATGAAGAGCCAAAACCTTCATATACGGGCACGCTCGCGTTCGGGGTGATGTTATCGAGCCTTCGTCGCACTCCCGCAAAAGCTTTCACCGCTGCCTCTAATTGTGTGGGAGTGACCAGCGTGCGGCTAAGTACATAGGCACTTGCCGCAACGATATCTTCAACGTTATGTGCACCAAGGAGACCTGTCTCAATCGCTGCAATCTTTTCGTCAGCATGTATGAGCGAGAACGTAGTACGTGCACCGTATGTTATATCGCTCGCCCGATACGCACCTTCATGCACACCATAGAGAACAACAAACTTACCAGAGGCACGTGCCATATCTCGTGCACCAGGCTCATCCGCACATGCGACGATAATGCCATCGTCCTCCACCATGCTGAGTAACTCACTAAAAGGCTTCTTGTAATCCTCATAGGTTGGATACACATTTACGTGATCGTGTACTACTGAGGTGAGTACTATGTCGCGCGGGTGAAGGTGAAGAAACTTTGCCGTAGGATCATCATGTGCAGAAGGGTACTCGTCTCCTTCAAGTACAAATTCAGGGCTTGTACCAAGAGATGCGGGTGCCGTGAGTGTAGCCTGTCCTTTTTCAGGACGGCTTGGCTCTGCACCAATAAAATACCCAGCATCAACGCCTGCATGTCGAAGAATGTGCGCAATGAGGGTGGTTGTTGTTGACTTGCCATAGCTTCCAGCGACTACCACATTCTTTCTGTCCTTTGTCAGTTCAGAAAGTACTTCAGGAAATGAACGGATTGGTTTACCGGTGGCGTGGGCTTGGCGTACCTCGGCATTCTCTTCAACTGAGACTTTTGCGCTCCTACCAATTACAAACGTGTCCACGTCATCTGGAATATTTTCAGGATCATAGGGTAGGGAAGGAGAGATCTTCGCACGGGCAAGTATCTCTCCAGGAGGTCCATAGCACTCTGCGTCTGAGCCGGTAACGACAGCGCCAGACTCTTTAACGAGGAGCGCGGTAGCACTCATGCCCATTCCACAAAGGCCGATAAAATGGACGTGTTTCATATGGCTCTATTCTAGCAAACTTACGGGGAGTATAAAAAACCAGCCCCATCTCCTTGTGGGAGAGGGGCTGGATGAGCGTCACGGATGTGTTCTGAGCACGATGACGTGGTTCCTGGCAATGCCACCACGACCAGGAACAGGGTTGGTCGTGTACGCAAAGTCACCTGCAATGGGAAGAACGTTGTCTTCAACCGAGATTACATTGCAAAAGCGTAGTCCCCGTAGCAGCACCATTGTGCCGATAGAAATGCATTCGCGACCATGTTTGGGATGAGGCACAATTGCCTCAGGTCCAAATTCAGTACGAATCCTTTCCAGGGTTGCAATGTTTTTTGCGCCATATTTTGGATCCTGCGACCAGTAGACCAGCTCGGTCGTGGGAATCTGGAAGAACCCATACAGGTTCAACCTGCTGAGCTTTGAACATCCAAGACGAGTTGCCAGTTCCGCCATGGAGTCGATAACGCCGTTCAGGATTGACTCAAGCGCGGCATGCGCTGTAACCAAGATGAACTTTCCGTCATCATTGTACCCAGACAGCACCAGCGCCGGGCAACCGCCGTTTGTCATGCCGAACGCATGCCCGGGTTTTTCCAGGTACGTAACGTCACCGGCATGCTCAGGAGCGGGGCTTCGGCAGTGCGTAATGCCGAAAGGAAGGTGCATAATCTGCCGCAGGTTTTGCGGCTCTACAATCCTTCCGTTCATGGGCAATACGTTCGGTGCGAACACCGTATGTGCGTCGACCGCAAAAAATTCGCGACCAACCATTTCGTGGTACCCATAAGGTGGATCGGGATTCCGAAGATTCCGATAGGACCAGTCAAAGCCGTCTTGCGGCGCGACAATGTACGCCACGAAGCCGTCACCAATGAACATCATCCGATCACCAGTGGCGGGCGGTACTTCACGTAGTGTAAGCACAGTCATTTATTTCCCCTCTAAATAACAGTTAAACAATGGTTTAGACCCTGCGTACTATACAATTTCTATACACAACGGTCAATATTCCCCCCAGTGCTTTTTAGTGCGAAAGTACGGGTATGGATGACGCACTCTCTGCTGATATAGAGAACACACGTGGAAGACTTTCTGTACTCGCTACCCCTATTGGAAACTTGGGGGACATAACACTCCGTGCACTCGATACTCTACGTGCGTGTGATGCAATTGCTTGTGAAGATACACGAGTAACGGCAAAGCTTCTTGCCCGATATGAAATCAGTAAGCCGCTACTGGTGTACCACGCAGAAAGTGGGCGAGTAGCAGGCACACGCATCCTTGCACTTTTGGCTGACATCAAGCATGTGGTACTGGTTACCGATGCAGGAACTCCCGGTATTTCAGATCCCGGGAGTGAGCTAGTGGCGCTGGTACGTGAGCGACTACCTGAGGTACGCATTGAGGCTATTCCTGGACCGTCAGCGCTCGCAGCCGCCCTCTCCATTGCAGGGGTTCCTGCCCATGAATTTGTATTCATGGGATTTCTCCCTCATAAGAAGGGACGTCAAACAAAGATGAAGGAGATTGCTGCTATGAATCGTGTCGTTGTTTTTTATGAATCTCCTCATCGAATAGAAAAGGCACTCGGAGAGTTGGCTGCAGTACTTCCTGACACTGCACATGTGGTAGTACTCCGTGAGTTAACAAAGATGTTTGAAAGTGTTGTTTCTGGAACAGTGATTGAGATGCAGGAGCACTTTAAAACGCATCCAAAAGAAGTGCGAGGGGAGTTTGTGGTGGTGGTATCGCCGAGTGCATAAGCAGCCAGATTCATTTTTGCTATACTATTTCTATGACCCGCGAAACCCTACTGCTTATCTTTAGTATTCTAATCGGCATCTCACCATTTGTTGGTCTTCCACTTACCGTACTTTCTTGGATACTTCCCATACTCGCCTTCGGTATATTTGCCATTGCGTACCAGATGCGCTTGCGGAGAAAGGCACGTCGACTGTTACGTGAGAGTGCTGCTCTAGAGTCAGTGTCATAGGTTTAATACCTATAATCTCCTAGGCACAGCCCGCTGTGCTAGTTATACTTATTGGTATGGATAACCCAGAGCGCGTCACCTATTTTGCAGCAACTGACTCGCGAGGACAGCGAGTCCCGTTTGGCCTTAAGGCGAAAGACCGACCTCGGCACATGTATGTAATCGGTAAGACCGGTATGGGTAAGTCGACCCTTCTTGAAAACATGGCGATTCAAGATATTCAGAACGGGGAAGGGATGTGCTTCATCGATCCACACGGTAGTGCTGTTGAGACTCTTCTTTCCTATATACCCGAACACCGCATAAAGGATGTGGTGTACTTTGCACCGTTTGATCTTGATCAACCAATTGCCTTTAACGTGATGGAGGATGTTGGATACGACAAGCGACACCTCGTTGTTTCCGGACTCATGGCTACGTTCAAAAAGATATGGGAGGACGCCTGGAGCGCACGTATGGAGTACATTCTCACCAATACACTCCTTGCTCTACTTGAATATCCTGGGGCAACGCTTCTTGGTGTGAACCGTATGTATAGCGATAAGGCATACCGCACAATGGTAGTAGAGAATATTAAAGATCCCGTTGTGAAGGATTTCTGGGTAAAGGAATATGCAGGATACACGGATAAGTTTGCCGCTGAAGCTACTCCTGCCATTCAAAACAAGATTGGACAGTTCACCAGTAATCCGCTCATTCGTAATATCATCGGGCAACCAGATTCTTCATTTGATATTCGAGAGATCATGGACAATAAGAAGATCCTACTCATAAACCTTTCAAAAGGACTTGTGGGAGACACTAATATGCGACTGCTTGGCTCTATGCTCACCACCCGCATATTCCTTGCGGCGATGAGTCGTGCCGAGCTAGACCCGAGCGCACTTGAAAAGAGTGCACCATTTTATCTGTATGTGGACGAGTTCCAAAACTTTGCAAACGAAACATTTGCAGAAATTCTTTCTGAGGCTCGCAAGTACAACTTGAATCTCATCATTGCACACCAGTACGTTGAACAAATGGAAGAGCAAGTTCGTGCTGCTGTGTTTGGAAACGTGGGTACCACGGTAGCGTTTCGCACCGGACCATTTGATGCTGAAGTGCTCGAAACCGTATTCTCCCCTGAGTTCCTAAAGGAAGATTTGGTAAATCTTGGATTCGCACAAATATATCTTTCACTCATGATTGACGGAGTGGGGTCACGACCGTTCTCCGCGGCTACACTTCCACGAATTGAACCGCCAGTCCGTACGTTTAAGAAGGAAGTGATTACGGCGTCACGAACGCAGTATGGAAACCCACGTGCGAAAATTGAAGAGTCTATTTTTGCAGCTCTTGCTTCCACCGAAGGAATGAATGGTCCGGTAGAGCCACCAAAGAAAAAGCCTACACCGAAACCTTCGTACGGAGACCGCCCCCGAGAGACACCTCCTCAAAAAGTAGAGGATAGGTCTCTGCGAACGGCCCCTCCTAGGCATGATGAACGTGGGCAGAATAGGGAGCGAAACGAGAAGCGTCCTCAAAGAGAAGAGCGCCCACATAATCCCCAGAGACAGGAAGCTCATCGCATGCCTGAGAGAAGGGACGTGCAGGAAGTGACACCCGTTAAGACGAGTGAAGACCTGCGTGCAATTTTGCGCAGTATGACAAATAAGGATAAGCAGGAGAAAGAAGAGAAGGCTGTGGTTACGCCACCTCCACTTAAGAGTGCACTTGCTGATGTGCTAAAGAAGAACGAGACCGAAGGAACTCCGAAAAGCGAAGTGGCGGATGCTCCACACACCGCACCCTATGAAGTGCCCGAGGAAACACTCCGTGCAATCTTTAAAGAGCCGTCATAGGTGCCCTGAAACTTTTACCCGTCCTCGGTAGTTATAGTGGGTATAGAAGGTAATGCGACTGCATATGAGTATGTCTTATTTGCCCCGCTCCAAGGCGCATAGCGTGTATGGAGCGGGGCACTGTATACTCCCTATACCCATTTGTGTATGAAAAAGGTACTTATATTCTCCCTTAGCTACTATCCGTATGTGGGAGGTGCTGAGATTGCAATACGGGAGATTACTGACCGCATTAATCCAGAAGAGATAGAATTTCATCTACTCACGATTCGTAATGACCGAGCGCTCCCTAGAGAGGAAAAGATCGGGAACGTGCACGTACACCGTATCGGACTGGCAATACATGCTCCAACGACAGAGGATTTTAAGAAGTTCCCGCTTAGGATAAATAAATACCTCTTTGAACTTTTGGCACCCCTCACCGCACATGCGCTACATACGAAGTATGCCTTTGATGCCACGTGGGCAATGATGGCCCACTCAAGCGGAATACCGGGAGGACTCTTTAAACAATGGCACCCTAGTGTTCGGTATCTCCTCACGCTGCAAGAAGGAGACCCTATTGAAGGTATTGAGAGAAGTATGCGGTTTGTGTGGCCTTTGTTTACACAAGGTTTTACTCGCGCTGACGCCTTGCAGGCTATATCGAACTTCCTCCTTGATTGGGGAGTGCGAATGGGCTTTTCAGGGGAGGCACGGGTAATACCAAACGGCGTTGCTGTCCGAGAATTTACACACCAGCATACCGATGCTGAGGTAACACAGATGAAGAAGACTCTTGGCAAAAAGGACTCTGATGTATTCCTTGTTACCACGTCACGCTTGGTTCATAAGAATGGTATTGATGTGGTGATTCGTGCACTTGCGTCTCTACCCAAACACATATCGTTTCTTGTATATGGCACCGGGGCTGATGAGGCAATGCTCAAGGCGCTGGCAGTTTCGTGTGGTGTAGAAGATCGCGTAAGGTTCATGGGACAAATAGATCACAAAGACATGCCGCTCATGCTTTCGTGCTGCGACATCTTCATTAGACCCTCTCGCTCAGAGGGGATGGGCAATTCATTTATTGAAGCGATGGCCGCAGGACTTCCTGTTGTCGCTACACTCGAAGGAGGTATTGTTGATTTTCTCTATGATGCACGCACCCGTCCCGACACCGAAGCTACCGGGTGGGCAGTGCCGAAAGATTCTCCTGAGGAAATTGTGACGGTGGTGAAGGAGATTATGGAACGGCCTGACGTGGCAGCGAAGGTCACGAGCAATGCAAAAGTCATGGTTTCAAAGAAGTACGACTGGGACGCCATAAGCACAGATATGAAGAACCTCTTTATGGAGATGATTGCTACACCCTCACAAAAGGGGTAATTCGGAGATATTACCAAGCAGGAATATACTGACCATGATGCGCATCTGTCTTGCCACACCCTTGTATCCACCAGAGCTTGGTGGACCTGCCACCTACACGAAAATCCTTGAGGAAAGTTTTCCTGGAGAGGGGATAGAGGTTGCTATTGTTCCATTTAGTACGGTGCGCAGGTACCCGAGATTTGTGCGGCACATACTGTACTACGCGAAGCTGCGAGCACAAGCAAAGACTGCTGATGTAATACTGGTACTTGATCCTATCTCAACAGGACTTCCTGCACTTTTTGCTGCACGCGCACTTGAAAAACCACTTGTTCTAAAAGTGGTGGGGGATTATGCGTGGGAGCAGGGGCGCCAACGCTTTGGTGTTACGCAAACCCTTGATGAGTTTATTGAGACGCCATCACAACCAAGCATGGTTAGGCTCCTACGAAGAATGGAGTCATACGTAGCACGCCATGCAACCAAGGTGCTCGTACCAAGTGAGTACCTTAAGAAGGTGGTTATCTCCTGGGGTGTTAGTAAGGAATCGATAACTGTTATATACAATGCCGTCACCCCTGTTTCTTCAGGAAGTGTTTCTGAAGAGGTGGCAGCACTCTCACGACCACGAATTGTTACGGTGGGCAGACTCGTCTCTTGGAAGGGTGTACACGCGCTACTAGACATCGTGGCAAAACTTCGCGTAGAGTTTCCCACACTTTCACTGGTGGTTGCTGGAGAAGGCCCTGAGCAGGAGAGACTTACACAACACGCAAAGGACCTGCTCAAAACGGGATACGTATATACCGGAAGTGTTTCAAATGATTCGGTACAGGCCCTACTACAAGATGCTGATGTGTTTGCCCTTAATACATCATATGAAGGTTTCTCCCATGTCATCATAGAAGCCCTTTATGCAGGAACGCCAATCGTCACAACGCCAGTCGGCGGTACGCCAGAGATACTGGAGAATGGGGTGAACGCAGTCCTGTGTGCTCCTGATGCCGTTAGTGAGTGGGTCGCTGCCATAACTAGCGTGCTACGAGATGAGCAGTATAGGAACAAGCTGGTTGAAGGAGCGAAAGAAACGTCAGAGAAATTCTCACGTGAGCACATGGTGCGGGTAACTGCAGACTTCCTAAAAACAAGCATATGAACGTACTAATGATTTCATTTGACCGACATCTTTTTGATAGTACGAGTGATGTGTACGCACGCTTTGTAGAATACGCGCGAGTTTTTGAGACACTTGATGTGCTGGTGTACACAAAGAAATCACATGCCTTTACACCGTTTTCAATTGCACCAAACGTACACATATATCCAACAAACTCTCGCTCACCCCTCTTCTATATTCCTGACGCGCTCTATCTCGCGCGCACCCTTCACAGGAAAAACTATGATGTTGTTTCTGTGCAAGATGGATCTGAGACGGGACTTGCTGGTTGGCTCATTGCGAAACGGTATGCGCTCCCACTTCACATGCAAGATCATGCAGATGTGTTTGATCCCGTGTTTGCACGCGAGAGTTTTTCAAATACGGTGCGGGTGTGTATGGCACACCTACTCTTTCCAAGAGCGTCTGGTATCCGGGTTGTTTCAGAGAGGAGTAAAAGTCATATACTTAGCGCGCACCCTCGATTAGCAAGTAGGATTTCCTTGCTCCCGGTGTTTACTGACATTGCCTCCTTCATTTCAACGCCTCCAGCTTTCTCGCTTCGTGAGCAGTACCCTGAGTATGGAAAGATTGTGGTAATGGCTTCTCGGTTTGTCCCACAAAAGGATATTCCTGCGGCACTCGATATCTTTGAGCGGGTGCTCGTTACACACCCTGACGCGGGGCTTCTTCTCATTGGCGAGGGTCCTGAACATAAAACCATTTCCCGTATACTTGCCGAAAAGGGAATAGAGAAGAGTGTACGTATACTCCCGTGGCAAAAGGACGTCATCTCTTATTACAAAGGTGCAGATGTCTTTATGCTCACGTCACAGTATGAAAGCTATTGCCGAACACTCGTTGAGGCGGTTGCCTGTGGGCTGCCGGTGGTCTCAACTGATGTGGGGGTAGCAAGTACGCTCCATAGTAGCGGGGCACCAGTGCTACTTGCTGACACAAAGAATCCTGAGGATTTTGCAGCGCAGGTTTCCGCAATCCTATCTGGTGAAAGAGACACCGCACACACCACTGAAGCGCTAGCAGTGATAACCAAGATGATTGGAACAAACGAGAAGGAGTATGCACATATGTTTGCAGACGGACTACGTCGTGCGTGCGCAACCACCGCTATATGAAACTCTTAGTTATTACACAGGTTGTTGACGATAATGATCCGCTGCTCGGATTCTTCACTGGATGGATTCGTGGGTTTTCAGAGAGGGTAGAGACGGTGGTGGTGGTGGGGTTACAGGTTGGTACCTATTCGTTCCCTGCGAATGTTTCTGTGCACTCCTTGGGTAAGGAGTGGGGGAATGGTTCGCGTCTCTCCTATATTCTCCGTTCTCTGGGATACATATGGAAGTATCGAAATGAATATGATGCTGTGTTCGTACACCAGAATCAGGAATACGTTCTCCTCGCAGGACTTCTCTGGAAGCTCCTTGGCAAAAAGGTGTATCTTTGGAGAAATCACTACGCAGGATCGATGATGACACGTCTTGCCGTACTCCTTGCAACCAATACTTTCTGTACGTCACGGCATTCCTATACCGCGCCCTACAAGAAGAATATATTCATGCCTGTTGGTGTTGATACCGAAGAGTTCTCTCAAAGCGGGGAAGTCGAAAGAGTTTCCAGATCAATACTATTCCTTGCACGCATGACACCCTCTAAACATGCTGAAGTACTTATTGATGCACTTATACAACTAAAACAAAAGGGAGTTTCATATACGGCTTCGTTTGTGGGCTCTCCTATTCCCGGTGGGGAGGCATACTACCAGTCCCTCATCGCTCGTGCAGAACCTTGTAAAGATATGGTGCAGTTCTTGCCGGGTGTTGCCAAGACAGAAGCTGCCGTACTCTTTAGGCAGCACGAAATCTTTGTAAACTGCTCGCCCTCAGGGATGTTTGATAAGACGCTATTTGAAGCGGGCATAAGTGGTGCACTTGTTGTTGCTTCAAGTGCAGATTATGCGGCGCTTTCTCGACCAGAACTTTCCTTTGTTGAGGGAAATGCAGATAGTCTTGCGCAGGTGCTTGAGAAGCTCCTTGCTTCCTCGAGGGAGGAGGCGGAGTCGCTCCAGCAGTCAGTGGAGAAGCTCTCAAAGAGCCAAGGACTCAACATTCTTATGGATTCCCTCATCCGCGTTATACTTAAGGCGCAATAACACCTATGGCATACTTCTTCCTTTCAGCCGCATTCATACTTAATGCCGCAGCAAATATTCTTTTGAAAATAGGGGCCACACGTGGACTCAGCATGTCGGGTTCGTTGCTAACGCTAGTGACCTCTAACTGGCAAGCACTTCTAGGACTTACTCTTTTTGCGTCCAATGTTCTCTTTTATTTCCTTGCACTTCGCGCCTTGCCGCTTTCAGTGGCATATCCCGTAATGGTTGCGATGAGTTTCTTCTTGATTAACGGGTTTGCACTTTTGTTTCTCCATGAGCAGAGCTCTTTTCTGCAAATTGCTGGCTATGTGTGTATACTCATGGGAATCATTCTTGTGGTAGCAAAGCCCGTCTAATATATGAAATTCTCCTCACTCAACACCAGTGACTTTACCGACAGCACCATCTTTCTTGATATCGATGGGACGATAGTGGGGGATGGGCAGGCAGCTCCTTCGGAAGAGGTGGTTGAACTAATTAAAGAGCTGGCAAAAGATAACGACGTATATATATGTTCAAATGGAGCGTTTGCCAGAACGGAGGAGCTTGCTCGCTCGCTTGGTGTCTCGAGTCTTCCAAAGATGAGAAAGCCATTTTCACACAGGGTGGTAACGTCGTTAGAGAAGAGAGATCGTACGGTGGTGATTGGTGATAAGTATATAACCGATGGACTTTTTGCAGCGCGACTTGGTGCAGACTTTGTGCGCGTAGAGCGAATAGTGCTCGGACACGAGCGCCGTCACACAAAAGCTATTAATAGTATTGATGATATGTTCTGGGCTATTCGCCCGTATGTGCAGATCGTGCGCCCTACACAGTGGGTAAAGAACCTACTTGTATTCGCACCACTCTTTTTTGCACGTGAGTTATTTAATCTCCATGCAGTTTCGGTAGCACTTCTCACTGGTATTGCATTTTCAAGTGCCGCTAGTGCCGTGTACGTATTTAATGATATTTGCGACGTTCAGCGTGACCGAGCACATCCCAAAAAGAGACACCGGCCACTTGCTTCAGGTGCACTCTCAATTACAAAGGCCAAGTGGCTTTGGGTTCTGCTGTTTATCTTCACCCTCTACATACTCTCGCGCGTGCCCGTGGTCATGCCAGTGATCTTGCTCTATGTAGTTGTCAATACGGTATATAGCGTTTGGCTGAAGCATGTTGCTGTTGTGGACATTCTCCTGGTCGCCTCGTTTTACCTGATGCGCCTTATTGCGGGAGGGGAAGCAACCGCAACAACACTTTCTCCATGGATAATTCTATGTGTGTTCTTTGGTGCACTATTTGTAATTCTTGGTAAGCGGCGTGCGGAATTTAAGCGAGAAGAGCGACGAAAGGTGCTCGACAACTACTCACGTGAGGCGCTTGATTTCATGTTGGTTGCCTCTGCCGTACTTACGCTCTCTTCCTATACGCTCTATACCGTAATTGGCCATCCACTGCCGTACTTGCTCTATACAACGGTATTTGTGGTGCTTGCTTTCTTCCGTACCCTAAATCATATGTACACAAATCCAGAGAGCGCAGAGTCACCAGAGCGCATGCTCTTTACCGACCCTTGGATCTTTGGAACCTTTATTTTATGGGGTCTTTCAGCGTTCTGTATTTTCTATATAGGCTGAAATAGGGGGCACGAGTATACTACATATATATGGCACGGTATTTCATCACAGGGGGATCGGGGTTTCTAGGTATCAATCTTGTGCGACATTTATTAAAAGACGGGCATGACGTAGTGTCATACGACCTACTGCCATTTGAGTACCCTGAGAGAAGTCAGATCACTGAGATCATTGGAGATATTCGAAACAAGGAAGAACTTACAACGGCCATGAAGGGTGCAGACTTTGTGGTGCATACTGCAGCAGCCCTGCCGCTATATAGCGCAGAAGACATTCGTTCAACTGACATAGACGGAACACGAAATGTTCTGGACGCCGCATTAGAACATGGTGTTGAGAGAATGGTGCACGTTTCTTCAACAGCGGTATATGGTATTCCTGATCATCATCCACTTGTTGAGACAGACATGCTCGATGGTGTGGGAGAGTACGGAAAGGCAAAGATTCGTGCAGAGGAACTCTGTTTGGAGTACCGAGAGAAGGGAATGATTGTTCCAATCATCCGTCCTAAATCATTCATCGGTCCTGAACGTCTTGGGGTGTTTGCACTCTTCTATGATTGGGCAGCGGATGGAAGAGGATTCCCAATGATTGGAAGTGGCAATAACCGCTACCAGCTTCTGGATGTGGAAGATCTCTGTGATGCAATTTATGCAACAACTACGGTTTCTGCAGAGGCGGCAAATGACACATTCAATATAGGAGCGGCAGAGTTTACCACCATGAAGGAAGACTATCAGGCAGTGTTGGATAGGGCAGGGTTCGGGAAGAAGATACACGGATTTCCCGCAGCACCAATGATATGGACGTTACGAGTGCTTGAGTTCTTCCACCTCTCACCACTGTATAAGTGGGTATATGAGACCGCATCTAAGGATAGTTTTGTTTCAATAGAAAAGGCACAGGCACAACTTGGGTATGCACCGCGCTATTCAAACAAGGATGCGCTTGTTCGAAACTATGACTGGTATGTTCTGCACCAGAGTGAATTCGCGCGGGCAAGCGGCGTTTCGCATCGAGTGCCATGGAAGCAGGGGATTCTTTCAATTGCGAAGCTCTTCTTTTAGTATGAGCTCCTGTATCGCAGGTGTGAAATCTAAGTAAAATATACGTATGGAAGTACCATCATTGTTGCGAAGTGCTGAGCATAAAGCGCTCGGAACGATCACACTCTCAGGAACTGTTCTTGATATAGGCGGAGACGCTAAGTCAGCATATCGATCGCTTTTTGGCGGTGAGCATTCCTTTACAACAGTAAATCTTGATACAAAGACAACTCCAGATATTTTCCATGACCTAGAGGAGCCACTTCCGATTGGGGACAGTACGTATGACCACGTACTGCTAATTAACGTACTTGAGCATATTTATAACTACCGCCAACTTCTTAGCGAATCAGTCCGTGTTCTCCGCCCTCACGGCACAGTATCAATTGTGGTTCCATTTCTATACCCAATACATCCTTCGCCTAATGACTTCTGGCGCTACAGCAAAGAAACGCTCGTGCGAGAGTGTAGTGCCGTAGGTCTTTCCGTAACGCAGGTTACGGCACTTGGTGGAGGGGTGTTTTCTGTACGGTATTTGCTCCTTGAACGACTCCTTCCATTCCCGTGTAGGTTTGTAGGTTTCTATACGCTGCGGCCGCTCGCACAGGTGCTCGATATCGTGTTTACAAAGATAGCTCGGGCATTGGGGAAGAAATACAACCCTGAGGAGTATGCCCTTGGATTTTTGGTGCACGCAACAAAACAATGAACTCATCAAAAAAGATACGGGTAGTGTTTGTGCTAAACGATTTCATAATCGGAGGAGTGCAACGCCTGTACCTTGAACTATTTACACACCTCGATCAATCGATGTATGAACTGCACCTCATTACCCTCATAGAGTTTCCTAAGCGAGCAAATCTATATGACAGTATCCCTGCGCACGTACACGTGCATCGTCTCACGATAGATGGGTTTAGGGATGTGCGTGGGTGGTGGTATTTATACAAACGCTTTGCGGTAATAAAACCAGACCTTGTTCTAACCACGCTATATTTCAGTAACACACTCGTGCGTACCATAGGACTTCTTTTCAAATTCCCCATACTTGCCGCAGAGCAAAACACGAATACGTGGAAGAGTACGGCGCAGATTGTAGTAGATCGAGTACTCTCATACCGATCTGCTTGCATAATTGCCGCGTCAAAGACCGTAAAGGAATTTTCTGCCAAACAAGCAGGCATATCACCGGTACGCTTTACCGTGATACATAACAGTATTGATAGTGCGCGCATGAATGAAGAGGCAACACACATTGCACGTAGTGCAGTTCTTTCTGAGTTTGGCTTTGGGGAACATGATCGCATTGTTGTGAATGTTGCTCGTCTCGTACCGCAGAAGAATCACGCCATGCTCATAGAGGGATTTGCGAGGTTTCAAAAGAGCCATCCGAATTACAAACTTCTTATCCTTGGAGAAGGATCACTCCACGCCTCACTTACTGCACTCATCGCAGAGCACGGTATGCAGGAGAGTATTGTCTTAGCCGGAGCAAAGCAAAAGGTTGCTCCCTATGTTGCCGCTGCTGATTTCTTTGTTTCAACGTCCTTTATCGAGGGCTTTGGTATTGCGCACGCAGAGGCGCTCGCCCTAGGTATTCCACTCCTTAGTACCAAGACAGCAGGTCCTGATGAAATGATTGAGGAAGGAGTCACGGGATATTTTGTTGACGCAACCATAGAGAGTATTGAAGAGGGACTTGTGCGTATGGCAGAGCACGGTGTCAGTGCCTCGCCAGAGCAGTTGCGTGCCAGTGTCGCCAGATTTGATAGCGTACACATTGCGAAAGAATATAGCGATGCATTTTTGCGTGCACTTTCACGAAGGCCACAGCATGCAAAACCTCGTATTGCGCTTATGACCTATGCAATGGATAACCGTCCCAATAAGGGAACGGCGCTCTATACCAGAAAGCTGGTAGAGCGCTTACGTAAAGACCCCACCATAGAGTGCGTACTGGTGCATTATGAAAAGGTAGACGACCCACTGTATGAGAATGTGGAGGAGATCATAATGCCCAAGGTACGGCTTCCGTACGGATCAAGATTTGTCTCGCAGATGCTGTTTTATCTGGAATATCGCACAGCACCCTTTGATTGTATTCACTGGTTTCAACCAAGACTCTACCCCTTCTTTTGGCTCGCACCTGGAAGACATCTCATTGCTACTGCGCACGGTGGGGGAGATGTGCTAGCGCCCTCAAAGTTTATTTTCTCGAAGTCTGTATTTAATTTTATATTTACCCACTGGAGCCATACACTCGATGCCGTACTTGCCGTGTCAGATGCAGCAAAGCTTGAAATTGCGGAGGCATATCACATGCCACTTGAACGCATTGCGGTAACGTATAACGGAGGCGGGGAAGACATTGTGGTTCCAGATGCAGACGCCAGTGCTGAAATTATTGCGAGCTACGGCATTACAAGACCGTATCTACTCGATGTCTCACGTCACGTGCCACATAAAAACATACCAACGCTTATCGATGCATACGACATCTTCCGAACGAAGCATTCAGAGCGCACTGAGCAGCTGGTGATTGTTGGGTCACGCTCTATTTCCTATGAAGAGAACATGAAGCGCATACACGAGTCTCCGCACAAGGAGGACTGTATCTGTATTGAGTTTGCTCCTACTGATCATCTTATGGCACTTTATCGAGGAGCGAGCGTATTTGTATTCCCATCTCTGAACGAAGGGTTTGGAATACCGGTTATAGAAGCTTTTAGTGCAGGTACTCCAGTTATTACGTCGAACACCACCGCCTTGCCGGAAATTGCAGGTGACGGCGCACTTCTGGTTGATCCTTCCGACGCGCACGCGATAGCGGATGCAATGGCACGGCTTCTTGTTGATACCGAGCTTAGAAAGCAGTGCATTGAAAACGGACATCGACAGGCAAAGAAGTTCACGTGGGATGCTACGGCAAAGGAAACCGCAGAGGTGTACATGCGTGTCTTGGGTCAGCCGTAGGCAAGACCCTACATGCTATAGTGAAAGCCACACCAAATCATGCTCACCACCACGCTCGATAAGGACTACCAAGATATGCCACACGAGAGTGTGCCGTGCCCACTCTGTGATGTGCCAAATGATTATGTGCTTGCAAAGAGAGGGTATCCCGATGTTCCACTTATAAACGTGCTGTGTCGTACATGCGGGCTTATTCGTATTAATCCCCGCATGACTGCAGAAGGGTATGAACAATTCTACCAAGATGACTTCTTTACCTATCTTAATCCATACAGCAGACCTGCATACATAGAGGAGATTGAACGCACTACCGATGATACCTATGAGACCCCGTCCAAGCGTCTCATACTTCCATATATTAGAGACTACGTAAAAGAGAACGGAAACGTGCTTGATGTTGGTGCTGGCTTTGGACAGATGGTGTATATCTTGCGCAAGGAAAAGAATGTTAGTTTTGTTGGTCTTGAGCCTGATCCAGGATCACGCAGCGTGGCAAAGGAAAAGATGGGTATTGATCTACTACCAATCATGGTTGAAGAGTTCCTTGATACAAATACTCAGACCTTTGATTTCATCTTCATGGAGCAGGTGTTCGAGCATCTGCTAACACCTCTTGCAACTCTCAAGCGCCTCGCAAACGTACTTGCCCCTGAAGGAGTTATCTATATTGGTGTTCCAAACGGATACGATCCGCAGGTGCCAATGGCCCTCTTCTATCAGCTTGCGCACACATACAACTACACACCAGCAACACTTAAAAAGTTTGCAGACGCTGCTGGACTTAAGATTATTTCAATCCGGGACCCACTGGGGAATCCGCTTGAGGCGCTACTTGCACGCAAGGACTCTTCATACCCTGAGGAGGATGCGTCACGTATGGTCGCTGGCTCTGACTGGAAGGACGTTGCACGAAGACTTACACGCAAGCAAAGAATTAATACCCTACGTTCGTTTGGTAAGAAGGTGCTAACCGGTGTGTTTGGAAACACAGGGAAGGAAAGGGTACGGCGTGTTATTGACTCACTGATACGGTATCGGTATTAGCCCTACGGTCTCGTATAAGAAGATAGATAGAGATACCAATTGTTGCGAGAGAGGTTGCTACAAGGCCAATGATGGCTCCCCATACACCAATACGGGGAACGAGGATTATGAGACAAAGAAACTTTGGGATAAAACTTCCAACTGCAATGAGGTAGTTCTCCTGCACCTTTTTGTGTGCAAACAAATATGACCCAAATGGATAGGTAATTGATGAGAGGGTGTAGAAGATTGCTACCTGAGAAAAATGGAGGGACGGGAGGTATTTAGGGAAGATATAGGTAAACATGAGTGGTGCTGCGAGTATATAGACTCCACACACAACGAGAATGCCGAGACCAAAGAGAAACATCTTGCGCGGTAGTGAATGAGTAATCTCCTGTGCGGTACGGTTTGCGAACTTTGGGAACGCCAGCGTGCCGGTAATGCGAAGTACAGACTGCACCCTGTTTGGGACTGCCGTAGCAAGTGCGAAGATGGCAACCTGGATAGGGCCAAGGAAATGATACAGAACGATCTGGTCAATTGAGGAAATGAGCCGAGAGATGATCTGGAAGAGCGTCATCGATCTTCCATAGATAAAGAGTCCTTTGTCTGAGTTGGTGTTTTCAACTAAACGACGTCGTACATAGAAGGACGCGCCGATCCGCATAACAATATAGGGAACGAAGTACGCGACCATCAAACTGAAGAGACTTTTCGAGTACAGCATTGAAAGAACAAGGGACGCGCCTGAGACCACTTGCGTCATGATGTCGATACCTGCCCATTCCTTATATCGCTTCTTTCCATTTAGAAATGCAGAGTATACGGAGAACGATTCCATGAACGGGAGTGCAATTGCAGCAAGGATAAATACCTTACCAAGTGCTTCTGAGCCGGTATAGAATTCATAGCCTGCAAGAATGAGTGCTGCACCAGTACCGAGTAAGCCCCACCGTAGTTTTGCACGAAGCCCCTCACCAAACGCAGCGTCGTTCCCATTACTTACTGCTTGAATAATCGCCGTATCAATTCCAGGGAGTGCTGCAATGGTTAGTAGTCCGTATACGGAAATAACATAGCGATACATACCGTATGTCTCAACAGGAAGGAGGTTGGCAAAGGCAATAGTAAGACCGAGTGCAACTACGGCACTACTTACTTGCGTGGCGGTGAGAAAGAAGCCGCCTGATATGGCGTACCGGAGATCAATTCGGAGCAGGCTCTCTAGTCGTCTAAAAAGAGTACGGAGGAAAATCATGTGAGGATAGCTCAAGTATATAGCCAAGGACTGTGCCTGTCTTGTGTTTGGCTCGTGGTGAATAAGTGGGTTATAGTAGCGTAATGCATACCGCTGTGGGTCGCTTACGCAGAGAACTTATTGATCATTGGCCAAGCTATGTGGTCATTCTTGCTGGATTTGCGTTCCAGATCCTTCTTATTACCCGCTCCTTTGATTTTGTACTTACCAATCTCTTGCCTGACGATGCCTTCTATTACTTCCAGATAGCACGACACATAGTGCTTGGTGACGGGTCTACGTTTGATGGCGGGAATCCA
>CALLKD010000088.1 GCA_938008595.1 uncultured bacterium
CACTGCTGCCTCCCGTAGGAGTCTGGACCGTGTCTCAGTTCCAGTGTGGCTGGTCATCCTCTCAGACCAGCTAGGGATCGTCGCCTAGGTGAGCCATTACCCCACCTACTAGCTAATCCCATCTGGGTTCATCCGATGGTGTGAGGCCCGAAGGTCCCCCACTTTGGTCTTGCGACGTTATGCGGTATTAGCTACCGTTTCCAGTAGTTATCCCCCTCCATCAGGCAGTTTCCCAGACATTACTCACCCGTCCGCCACTCGTCACCCAAGGAGCAAGCTCCTCTGTGCTACCGTTCGACTTGCATGTGTTAGGCCTGCCGCCAGCGTTCACTCTGAGCCAGGATCAAACTCTTCAGTTAAAACTTATAAAACTTTTAAATCTATTAGCTTTTATCTGCAGATATCGAATCAAGGCTTGTACATCGCTTGCGTACTAAATGGTTACATCTACTACTTAAATTGACTTAAAGCTGTTAACAGACATCTGCAAGATTGGACTTCACTCCGCTCTACAGACGCCCGCACAAATTTCCTGCGCACACTGTCAAAGATCATATTGCGTGGATTCCGAAGAACCCGTCCCGAGGCGTTTCGCTCAAGGGAGCCGCACATTATAGGGCATAAAACTGGGTCGTCAATAGTGAAAACCGATTTTTTGCCGCACCGCGTCACAACAAGCTGCCGAAAAACAGCTGTTTGCTGCAAAGGGGTTCTCATACTAACTGATATTGAATGTTTTTGGAAAGCCTTTCTTACAAAACGATCACGCCTTCACAAGATTTACTTTAGCAAAACCACGTTTGCCAAGTTGTAACAACAAGCTTTGGCCGACATGGAAACTCAATTCGCGATCTTCGACGATCACACCATCGATTCGCACCGCACGCTCGACAATTTTGCGGTTCGCTTCGGCGCCAGACGGCGCCAATCCTGCGGCGCGCAATAATGCGCCGAGACGAATACCTTCTTCCGTCACTGCAATATCCTGCGTGATCAAATCAGTCGGCACTGCGCCACCTTTGACTACTTCGTTCCAGTGCGCAATTGCCGCATC
>CALLKD010000090.1 GCA_938008595.1 uncultured bacterium
GCTTCGGCACACCGTCGATCGCCGTGATGAACGGCAGGTTGACGTCCGTGCTAGCCTGTTGTGATAAGTCTTTCTTGGCCCGTTCGGCAGCTTCTTTCAAACGCTGCATGGCCATTGGGTCTTTGCGCAGATCGACGTTGTTTTCCTTGCGGAACTCTTCGGCGATGAAGTCGATGAGCACCTGGTCGAAGTCGTCACCACCGAGGTGAGTATCACCATTGGTAGAGAGAACCTCAAATACACCACCACCGAACTCAAGGATTGAGATATCGAATGTACCACCTCCGAGGTCATAAACAGCGATTAGCTTTCCATTTGTCTTGTCCTGTCCGAAGGCAAGAGCAGCAGCAGTAGGCTCGTTAATGATTCTCTTCACGTCAAGGTTTGCAATTTTACCTGCATCTTGTGTTGCTTGTCTTTGAGAGTCATTGAAATAAGCTGGTACAGTGATGACAGCTTGAGTAACAGTCTCACCAAGATAAGCCTCAGCAGTCTCCTTCATCTTTTGAAGTACAAAGGCTCCAATCTATGATGGAGAATATTTCTATCCCCTTGCTTCAACCCAAGCGTCTCCATTGTTAGCTCTAATTACTTTGTAAGGAAGAACCTTGATGTCTTTCTTTGTAGCATCATCATCAAATCTTCTACCAATAAGTCTCTTTGTTGCGTGGAAAGTGTTCTCTGGGTTGGTAACAGCTTGTCTCTTTGCTGCGACTCCTACCAATCTTTGACCATCGGCAGTGAACGCAACGATTGAAGGAGTTGTTCTCATACCCTCTGCGTTTTCGATAACCTTTGGAGCTGATCCCTCCATGACGGCGACACATGAATTGGTTGTGCCGAGATCGATACCGATAATTTTACTGAAGTTTCTTGTGCCAAGGAATTTTCTGGAAGTTTGGAAGCTTTTGATCATTAGTTTTAATAAGTTCTTTAATTATGCGGCGATAATTATGCTTATAAAGTTTTCCTTGAATAGGGGTTTTGGGGTTTTGGGGTTTTGGGGTTTTGGGG
>CALLKD010000092.1 GCA_938008595.1 uncultured bacterium
CGATAGTATTTTAAATAAAGGGACTACTTTCACAATCACACTCCCCTTACTTAAGGAAGTCGGAAAATAGAAAAACCCCTTTCGGGTTTTTCTATCGCACAACACATTACGTATTAGCGCTTTCTCTTTCCATCAAGTGACCATGCGCCTGGGCCTGTGATCATGATAGAGATTGATGCAGCGAGTAGCAGAATGATGTACTCATATCCACCGTTTGCAAGTGAGAATCCCTTTGACACATGAACGGTAAGGAAAGCCACTGCAGCCACAAACGCAGTGAACTTTGCAGCCCAGTGTGTGTAGAGACCAATAACAAGGAAGATACCACCAACAAACTCAGCTGCAATTAGGAGGTACGCAAATACCATCGCTACGGGGAAGCCAATCATGCCAAGGAAACCAGCCACATTAGCAACACCTCCGGTAATCTTCATCCAACCATGCATGGCGAAAATAAGACCAGTAACAACACGGAGGATCGTAGGAGCATAACTGGTCATCTTGTCAGTACACGAACAATTCAATAGCTTGCGCATAATAATAATTTTATAATTTATTAAGGTTACCCATATAGTATAGCCGACCGAGGGGGCAACAGGTAGTGGTGATACTGCATAGCAAAATTCCCCAAAATAGCCTAAAATCTAGGTATGAACCGGATGGAGGCTCAACCACCACACCCTACCCACAAAGAAGGTGTCCGTGAAGGATACGTACTCATTGACCAGTACGGGCCTGATATTCTTGGTGCTCTACAGAGCCAAAGCCAGAAATACTGGAAGAGCGCACACGTCACAGCTAAGCCAGTTACCACGGGAGAAGTGGTAGTAACAAAGCTACGGGACGGAACGGAGGAGACAAAACGTGTTGCGGAAGTTGATGGCTGGAAAGTAACGCATGCACTTGGCGAGGAGACCTTTCAAACGAACGCGGAGTTTAATAAACGATATATCCCTGTTGACGGTGCAGAGAATGAATACAAGTCAAACGGAAAGGTGTATGTACACGCCATTAAAAACCCTCACCCAGATCAGAAGGTTGCGATTAAGGCCTCATGGGGAGACTTTGAGTATGGGGATGCAGACTGCTACTTTGTTGACACCTACACTGCTGAAACTAACGAGCCTGAAAACCAACCCTACATCATAGGGCGGGAGGAGTTTGAAACATATTATTCTGCTGAGTAATACCTAGACGGAGGTTGTAGAAAGCAGCAACTCTCGTACCTGCTTCTTGCTTGTGCGATAGAAAGCAACAAGACCCGCAACATTTCCAATAACCATCACAAAGAAATATGGGTATAGCTCCGGGTACGAAGAGATAACGATTCCTGCAAATACCAATATGCTCACAAGGAGAATGTGGATAGTCCCGTACAGTACTGCCGCTCTATAGACCATCACCTTAGGTGATTGAAGGAAAAGATTCTTGCTTGCAATCTTTCGTACCACAAATGGTACTGCGTATAGTGCCGCAATTGCAGGAAGCGTTGCGCGAATTATCTGCGCAAACATTGGGCTCTCAGGAACCATTGCGGAAAGGATCCATGCGCCAACCATGCCAAACAGTAGGTGGGGCGCAAAGCCTGCCATAAGGTAGTAAAGTGTCGGTGCTTTCCAGCTTTGTATACGTGTAATCATATATATAAGAATACCATTCTCTCAAAAAGAGGGGTGCGCTATTCAGCATCCTCTATACGCTCAGAAATATAGCGTTCAAGCTGTCGCAAGTTTCCAAGCATGTTCTTGTGAATCTTTACCTCCTCAGTGGTGAGCGCTCTCTTTTCACGTGCACGCTCAAGCATTCGAAGATTCTTTTCAAGATCCATTCGATACACATCAAAGCTTCTATGTACGTCCTTTTCTACGGTCGTAAGTAGTGGGTGTTCTCGGTGTCGGTGACGACTGAGGTAGAATCCTCCAAATACCGCAACTACAAGAGATGATACTGAGAGTGCGAGAAGGAGGAGAAGTAGCCAGAATAGGGTGATAGACCAAGAACCAATTCTAAACACTCCCGTATCAAGAGCATTTGCAGGTACCAAGACAGAGCCAACAACCTTCTGCACATTTCCTGCAGTATCACGCGCCATGAGCACTATCTCATGTTTTCCTGAACTAGGGTCAGGTACGCTGTATCCACCGTTTAGGAATGCAGTGGCATCGAGTGTGATACTTTCTCCCCCATCTATACGAAGCTCGTATCCTGCAAGTCCAGAACCTTCATCGGTACTTGATGCGCTAAGTATAAGTGCACGGGTATTTGCATCATACGTAAATGAGTGACTCGTAATCTCTGGTGGTGTCGTATCGATATGAAGACGGTAGGTGGCAGTCTCTCCCCAGGTTCCCTTTTCACGTACCCGCATGCGGAAGTACCATGTGCCGTCAGACAAATCAGTTATCTTTTTCTCGGTGATTGCCGGCTTATAGGTAACTACCGGCTGTGCATTCTCTTCGCGATCGACAACAAGCTGCACCTGCTCAGCACTCTTTGTAAGTACCCAACTAAGTACAGGGTTTGTGTTTGCATACCACACTGACTGATCAGGGTGTGTTATGGAAGTAATGGTGACACTTGATACCGTACTTGGAATACTAGGCTGTGCATTTGTAGGAGTCGGTGGCAAAGTGACCACGGGAGCTGCTGCTACATCAGTAACGATTATCCGCCCACCCCGTGCTGCCGAAAGAACATCAGTTCCGTTTCCGTCATTAGCACGTATAGCTGCACCGGCAAAAGAGAGGGACGCCGTTCCTGCTTGTTTTGCAACAAAGGTAGCGGTTAGTACTGTTCCTGAGCTGCCAGAGAATCCGGGGTTGGGCACACCTCCGTTATAGGTAATGGTGCCTGCCTCGTTTGAAAACGCAGGGTCTTCTACCCACAAAGAAAAGATAGATCCACTTTTACTGAGTGAGGTAACCGACAGAATATTTGAGGAAAAACTTAGTATTGCCTCGGAGTTGTTAATGGCGACCCCTTCCGGATTAACCACTATACGAACGGTAACTACATCTCCCTTCTTTACAGAGGCAGACGATGGGAGGGCATTCAATGTTGCAGCACGAGCAGATGACACCTCTACTCCAGAGAAAAGAATGAGCACTACAAATAGAAGTTTGAGGTATTTCATCGGCGAATAAGCAGTGCATTGATTCTCTTTCGTAGAGCAACGAGCACAAGGAATAGCAGTGCTATGAATACTCCCACGTAGAGCGTCTTGTTTTCTGTGTGTACTCCAGAAACCGTTGTGGCAACTACTTCCCCATCAGTACCAATGGCACGCACTACAATTCGTGTCTTTAGCGACTGGTCGTTAATGACATAAAACCGTTCAACGTTCTGAGGAGTGCCCAACCAACCTTCTGTAACTTCATAATGCTGTACCCCACTTCCCGTATCACCTCCGTAGAACGCAACAAAATACTTGCCATCAAAGAGCGCTGCATCACGTCCAATATCTGCAACGAGTGGTGTCTCTTGTGACACAGGAGCGGCAACCTGCTCAGTTGTTGAAGTGTCCACCGTTACGGCTGTTGGAATACCTGAAGAAGTTTCTACGGTTCCCTTCCCGTCATTCTTATAGGCAACAATATTTTGAGGTGTGAGTGTGTATGTTCCTGCAGTATCGGCATGTGCACGAATGGTGAAAAGTAAGACGTCAGAATTTGGAGGAACCCCATGCGGAACGCCACCAGAGAATTCCACCACACTATCGGAAAGGATCAGTTTTGGACTTTCTATCCAAAGGCTAAAGGCAGAGCCAGCAGTATCAATAGTATCAATGTGCATGCCCGCAGGAATATGCACGCTTCCTGACACTGCATTTATTGGTGACTCCTTTGTTGTAAGCAAGACACGAACTACAAGCTGTTTATGTGCACCAACCGTTGTACCTAACGCATCAGCATGTACGACTGCTGCGTGTGCCGCATGGGGGGAAGCAACGATCAAGGCTAGTGCGAAGACAAATGCTCGTATATATGTGTGCGTTATGTTCATGATGTTGCGGTGCTACCCCACTGATAAAGCATTATAGAGAAGTCTGTCGCATTTACGTGCGTATCAGCATTAATGTCCACCCTGACATTTCTAAATGGTGGAAGGGTCTTCCAAAAGGCCAGCAATATTGAGAAGTCAATTGCATTCACCTTACAGTCACCGTTTACGTCTGCAGAAAGACTTGAGCAGGTGCCACCAATGGGCGGTGTTGTAGGAGGAAGTGATCCTCCTCCCGTACCTCCACCCCCTCCTCCACCACCTCCACCAGTGCCTCCACTATTTGTTGCAGTGAACTGGAGTGATGATCGTGACACTTCAGTTCCGTAGTACACCGCCACCTTAAAGAAGTAGGTTCCTGGTACTGGCACCGTTGCTCCGAGTACGGTATCAAAGTTCTCCCCTGGAGTTACCAGCTTTGCTGCTGAGGCATAGAAGAGGTCGTCTCCCCCACCACAAGAGTTTGTTGAACTTGAAACCACACACCACTCATACTGGTACTCATACGGAACAGTACCCTCGTTTGTGATACGTACATTTGCACTCACACTTGGTACCACGGTTGAATTCATGCTCTGAATAATTACCTGTGGCGGTGCGGTGGTGACATTCCAGTAGTCATTTCCAGGAAGTGTCTTTCCTGTCTCTACGTTTGCAGAGATAGTACTCTCCCATACGCCGCCGGTAGCACTCACGTTTGTGAGGTATGCATATTCATACGTACCTACACCGGTGCGTGTCATTGGTGCAGCATTTACCACCACGTTACGGTTTGGATCGTACACCGTTATGAGAGGCACGGCGAGTGAATCTGTAAGGGTGCCGTTGTAGATCGTAGTGGCAGTAGCACGGTATGTGCTTCCTGCTGTAATTGTTCCAAAGTCAGACATTGAAACTGTCCATGGAGATTGTGATGAGAGTGTGAGAGATGTAAGGGTACGGGTACCATTTGCCCACACATCAGCTGCAAGTGTTCCGAACGAAGAGAGGGTTCGTGCTGAATATGACCACACATTAAGCGGTACGGCTGTTATCGCAGCAGCAAGTGATGAAGATGCTGAGTTAGTATTTGCATTTACTGCGCTGGTAACTCCCGCCGTTGCAGTATTGGTATTTGCATTTACCACTACCGCTACCGATGTTGATGCGGTAACTACGTCAGACTGGAGTGCGAGGGATCCACTGGTGAGTGATCCGCTTGTAAGGGTTCGTGTTGCGTATGTCCATACATCTGAGGCAGTGAGTGCGGCTCCACCAACAACACTAGAGATTGTTGTATCAACATTTGTTGCAAGTTGCTTTCCAATTGATCCAACGGTTGTAAGTGTTGAGGTTGCCACATTCCATACATTAGATGGGAGAGCACTAAGCGTCGCACCAAGTGAGGTAGAGGCAGTTTGGACGGTAGCGTTGGTGTTGGCGTTCACGATGGCGGCGATTGAAGAAGAGGCCAAGGTGGTGTTGGCGTTAACTGCAGTGGTGATACCTGAGGTTGCGCTCGTGGTGTTTGCGTTCACGACTGCTGCAATTGAGGTTGAGGCCGTAGTGACATCAGACTGGAGTGCCAGGGATCCACTTGAGAGTGTGGCTGCCGTGAGGGTGCGCGTACCGGCAGCCCAGATGTCAGCTGCGATTGCAGTACCTGAAGTGAGGGTACGAGAGCCGGCTGCCCATACGTTGGTTGGGATACTCGCAATGTTTGAGGTGATGGTCGAGAGCGTCGCACCAAGTGAGGTAGAGGCAGTTTGGACGGTAGCGTTGGTGTTGGCGTTCACGATGGCGGCGATTGAAGAAGAGGCCAAGGTGGTGTTGGCGTTAACTGCAGTGGTGATACCTGAGGTTGCGCTCGTGGTGTTTGCGTTCACGACTGCTGCAATTGAGGTTGAGGCCGTAGTGACATCAGACTGGAGTGCCAGGGATCCACTTGAGAGTGTGGCTGCCGTGAGGGTGCGCGTACCGGCAGCCCAGATGTCAGCTGCGATTGCAGTACCTGAAGTGAGGGTACGAGAGCCTGTAGTCCACACATCAGCTGCTAGTGTTCCAAATGAAGAGAGGGTTCGTGCTGAGAAGCCCCAAATAGCACTTGGGAGTGTTGAAAAGAGAGAGGAGGAAGCACTAAGTATTGCAGAGTCAGTGTTTACCTTAACGGCAGCAGCAACACTGGCCGCTATTTCATCTGTTGAAGAGGCAGAAGAGGTTGTGGCAACAATAAAGGTAAAGTCATCACGCACGAGAGTACCATTTATTGCTGACCCACAGGTCATTGCTGCAGGGTATATTCCCTGCGTGGTGGTGGAATAGGTGTAATAGTGCCAACCATTAACATTAGCCGTCACTGCCTGGTCAGTTACCACTGCAGCACCGCTCGGTGACCAAATTGAAATAGTACAGGCCGTGGTAGTCGCAACAAAATCGTCATCATACACAAAGTCCCCAAGCGTAATGGGTTGCCCTGGTGCATATGAATTTCGTGCAATAGCAAAAGCAAAAGGCGCCCCCGTAAAAATGAGAGTACAAAGAACGACTACGAACGTCGCTACCGTAGATTTATTTCTTCTTCGCAGGTACGTCATTATTGCTATCGAACGCACCACGAAGTGTCTTGATTGCCTGCACGAGACTTTCTGCTAGCTGTGGAATCTTCTTTGATCCAAAAAGCACGAGTAGCACGATGGCGATGATGACTATTTCCTTTGTTCCGATTCCAAACATATATGTATTAAATTAGTTATAAAGGTTGTAGCGACACGGGTGTCGGTACGACCTGACGTTTCCTCTCGGGTGCGAGAAGAAGCGTCAGCTCATACATCCCCAAAAGCGGCACTGACATTATTATAAGGGATAAACCGTCAGTTGGGGGTAGTAACGCAACAACAATAACGGTGACAGCGATTGCTATTCGCCGCCCCTCAATAAGAAGTTTTTTCTCAATTACCCCCAAGCGCATCATGACCCACAGCAAAAGGGGGTACTCAAATAGCACCCCTAGTAAAGAAGCGGTCATGAGTGTTTGCGAAATAAATATGTCGATATCCCAGACATTCTCAAGCCCCAGCGCACTGTTATAGGCAGCGACTGCCTGTGCAGCGTAGTACAGCACTGCCCCACCATACGCAAACCCTAGTATGAAAAAGAAGACTGAACTAAAAAGATATGAAAGAAATGCTTTCTTTTCCTTATACGTAAAGGCATCGGCAAGAAACTCGTAGCACTCTGCAAGAACAAGCGGCATAGAAAACACAATGGCAAAGAAAAACCCTATATCCATTGACGTGGAAAGAAGCTGAAACGGAGAGAGCACGACGTATGAAACGGTAGTGAAATGAATATAGGTAATAAGCGCCTTAAGAAGATACGGGGACGCAAAGAATCCTACGATGAAAAGAAACACAAAGAAGACAACAATAACAATAAGACGCCGTTTGGCATCTTCTAGAATGGGACCGTAGTCATGCACAAACTGAAGTACGGAATCTTGCATGGCTAATCATTAATGATGAAGATGTCTCCTTCAGAAGTTGCGCCATCAACCTCAACAAGCGGATACATAACACTGCCAGGTTCACTGAGAACATCAACAGGGCTGCTTAGTGTTCCAAGATCTACTTCAACCAAGAATCCTTGCTTGTCTCCTTCTGAAAAGTCTATATCCGTAAGCGCCATATACTACTCAGATGTTGTGCTTGAAATATCAATCGCAGGAGTTGTGGTTGGCATTATTATCTCAGTCGTGGATGACATACCAATGCCAGTCTCTGGAAATGGTGCAAGAATCTCAGCTAGAGAATCAGGATTTGGTGGAGGTAGCACAGGCTCCCCTACCACCTCTGGAACAATAGGTGTCTCAACGCTAGGCGCCACCACACTAGCTGCCTCTACCGGAACATCTACAGGAGCTGCGGGAGAATCTGCTGTAGGTGCTGGATTTTCTGGTTCAAGTGTTCCTGCTGCTCGAGCTGCGTTACGAGCAACTTCCTCAAGATATAGTGCTGCCGCATCGTGCTTTGAACTAGGATCAACAGCGATAATAGCCTCCCCTAATTCTTCTGGAGAATTAAACTGGTACACAATATTTCCATAGCGAATGTACTGTGCCTGGAGCATGGCAACGGGAGTGGCCATGTCGCTAACTTCTGCACAGAGTATGAGATCAGTATCTGCATAGTTTCCTTCTGGCGAATACACACGAAGTGTTTCGCTCTCAGGAATACTCATGCCGGAAGTGATGGTAACCATATGATTAGAAGAGAGTTAGTAGTGCACGCACCTTTATACCGCTTCCAAGAGACGCTGGCGTAAAGCGAATATAGGTTGTGCTATTTGCCTTATCGGTAGTGTTATATGCGCCCCATGCACCACCATCATTTGTAGACTTTTCCCAGGTACTTGCCTGTGTAGTTGAATCATCGTCTACCAACAGTCCTCCAGATACCGCGTCATAGAGACGGATACGAAGACGCGGTACGGTACTACCAAAGGCAGTTGAGAATCGCCATGCAAAGGTGCTGGTTGCAGTAGAAGAAAATGCAACTGAAGGCTGGAAGTGGCCGTCAGTGCTGAGGTCTTCATACACCACACCAACACCACATACACGTGCAGGTATACAGAGTGTGCCGATAGTGCGGAATTCAAGACGTATCTGAATTTGTGCTGCACCATCTTCTGAAATCATTCCGGTACCGTTAACGGCAGTCCAAGCATCACTGTCGTCACTAATACCTGAAGTGCGATAGCTAATGCGGTACGGCTCAGTCGTTAGACCAAGATTGTAGGTAGTTGCACCTCCAAGCACCTTCACTTCGTTTACAAACACGTTTGTAATTTTAGACACATCAGAAAAACTAATCGCAGGAAGTACTAGGTACGACTTTGTTGTGGAGGTATATTCCCAGTCAGCACCAAATGGGAGTGCGTACATGCGGTTTGTGACTGCAGTTGTTCCGAGCGTTACAACATACAGAAGTCCTCCCTCAGCCCAAAGGGCATATGAACCCCCCGTAAGACTTGGTACGGGTGTGGTGGTGCTGTCTGCTGTTGTCTGATCGATTTGACGCGTATCAGTCCCCCACAACCTATCCCACTGTCCTGCATCAGTTCGGTACTGTGTCACGTAACTACGGAGTGGAGTAGTGGTAGTGGTTTGTGAGATTATGAACTTATCAATTACCGATGCATACTCAATACCTGAGAGGTTGGCTCCTGCAGCAAAGGTGTTTACTCCACCCGGTGGAACTTCAGTTGCGGCAGTACCGTTTGAAAGCCACGTGGTAGATGCCGAAGTAATGTTTGACGTCG
>CALLKD010000093.1 GCA_938008595.1 uncultured bacterium
TCGTAACAAGGTAGCCGTAGGGGAACCTGCGGCTGGATCACCTCCTTTCTAAGGAAAAGCCCAGCGCTATCTACTAACAACTCTAATCAGGAGTCAGGTTTCAGGTGTCAGGTATCAGATTGATTAGGAGGCTTTATAATCTCGTAGTTTTTCTGAAACCTGATACCTGATACCTGACTTCTGAATCGGGCTAGTAGCTCAGTTGGTTAGAGCACACGCTTGATAAGCGTGGGGTCGGAGGTTCAAGTCCTCCCTGGCCCACCACGAGTCGGGGGTGTAGCTCAGTTGGGAGAGCGCGTGCTTTGCAAGCATGAGGTCATCGGTTCGATCCCGTTCACCTCCACCAATCAGGATCTGGGCATAAGCAATTGATAATTGTTTATGAGGGGCCAGGATCCAGAAATTAGGAGCCAGGAAAATACAGGATTATTTTTTGTGTTTTCCTGGCTTCTGAAAGAGCCAGAATTGATCTTTAAACATTGTGAATAAAAGTTAAATGAAAACAATAGGAAAAAGATAGACGTAATTATTTTATGTTCTTCATTTTTTTGGGGAAGATAGAGATTATGTTTAGAGTTTTTATTATTGTGACATTTCTGACATCAAAATTGAAAAAAAGATCTGAGATGGGAATGGACAAAAATCTGTTTTTATCTTGGATGTGTAAAACTGAAATCAAGCGCAAAAGGGCATCTGGAGGATGCCTTGGCACTGAGAGGCGATGAAGGACGTAGTACGCTGCGAAAAGCCACGGGGAGGTGCGAACAGCCTTTGATCCGTGGATATCCGAATGGGGAAACCCACCACATGTGTGGTATTGCTAGCTGAATACATAGGCTAGTGAGGCGAACCCGGGGAACTGAAACATCTCAGTACCCGGAGGAAAGGACATCAACCGAGACTCCGCGAGTAGTGGCGAGCGAAAGTGGACCAGGCCAGTCATTTTAAAGGAAAAACCAGAAATTGTTGGGAAGCAATACGATAGAGGGTGATAGTCCCGTATGGGTAACAAGAATTTAAAATGCATGAGTAAGGCGGGACACGTGAAATCCTGTCTGAAGATGGGGGGACCACCCTCCAAGCCTAAGTACTCCTCAGTGACCGATAGTGAACAAGTACCGTGAGGGAAAGGTGAAAAGAACCCCGAGTAGGGGAGTGAAATAGACCTGAAACCGGATGCCTACAAGCAGTCGAAGCTCTGAAATAAGAGTGACGGCGTACCTTTTGCATAATGGGTCAGCGAGTTAGTGTATGTAGCAAGCTTAAGCCGCTAGGTGGAGGCGCAGGGAAACCGAGTCTGAATAGGGCGATTTAGTTACATGCATTAGACCCGAAACCGAGTGATCTAGCCATGGGCAGGTTGAAGGTACGGTAACACGTACTGGAGGACCGAACCCACCTCTGTTGCAAAAGCGGGGGATGACCTGTGGCTAGGGGTGAAAGGCCAATCAAACTCGGAAATAGCTGGTTCTCCGCGAAAGCTATTTAGGTAGCGCCTCGGACGAATACCTCAGGGGGTAGAGCACTGGATGGGCTAGGGGGTCTTACCGATCTACCAAACCTAACCAAACTCCGAATACCTGAGAGTACTATCCGGGAGACACACGGCGGGTGCTAACGTCCGTCGTGGAGAGGGAAACAACCCGGACCTACAGCTAAGGCCCCTAATTCGTGGCTAAGTGGGAAAGGATGTGGAAATCCCAAAACAACCAGGAGGTTGGCTTAGAAGCAGCCATCCTTTAAAGAAAGCG
>CALLKD010000094.1 GCA_938008595.1 uncultured bacterium
GAAGTCATTAAAGTATCTCGAGGACTTCGACAGGGATGTAATTTATCTCCGTTGTTGTTCGACATTTACATTAATGATATACTGAACGGGTGTGAATTATTAGGCGTAACAGTAATAGGGTTAAATAACCACAGCCGCGAGGCAGGATTACTCTTTGCGGACGACCTGGTCTTAATGAGCAATACGCGGGCCAGCTTACAAGCCGCACTGGAGCTAGTCCAGTCCTGGGCAGACACCAACGAGATGAAATTCGGGGTCGGGAAATGCGGAATTATGGGATTTGGCACGGGTGCCAATGAGCGTCTTCAGCGGGACCCAACTCGATTTCGACTGCATGGTGCTCCAGTTCCAATAATGGATTCATACACTTATCTGGGTGTCCCATTCCAATCACCAATCGACCTGAAGGCTGTTGCTGACACTAGAGCGGAGAAAGGAAGGAAAGTGTTGAATACTATGCGGGGCGTCCTTGGTTGTTCCAAGATCCCGATATCCTTACGAGTAAAGGTTGTGAGTGCAATCCTTATCCCTGTGTTGACATACGGGGGCGAACTCTGGGGGATGTTGGAACAGCGGTGCAAAGCTCCTCAGAGCGTGCTGAGTGAGACTCTCCGAGTACTGTGGAGACTTTCGCCGCGGAACACCTTGACGTCTGCAGCAACTCTTGGAATGGAGGTGGGAATACCCTCGATATACTCAATGGCTTGTGCAAAACGAGCCCGAGCATATCAAAAATTTAAGGAACTGCGCACGACGATTGAACTCCTAATTCGTTGCCCACCAACGCATCTGCGTCATCAGACGTGGGTGTCAGGCACGAAGATGTGGATTCTTCGTCTATGTCCACTTGCCTTCACGATGGGCCCTGAGGCAGCTTCCAAGAAGGTAAAGGAGACCTTATGGGAACGCTTCAACCAGAAGGGGGGGAAATCCCTGGAGACCTACAGGAACTTGGCCATGGAGCAAACTAGGTCGTACTTACGACTTGGGGAGCGATACCCACAGTTGGCTCGTGGGTTCCATTGGCTGGGTCGCCTAAGGACTAGGAGTTTCTGGACAGCGGAAAGATTCGCTCAGATCAAGTGGATCTCGGAGGAGTATCGGTCCAAGTGTCCCTTTTGCCAGGTGGTTAACGGCAGAGGGGAAGACATAGCTCATCTCTTGATGGAATGCGCAGCTTGGAATGAGACCCGGGACCGCTATTTGAGTGGATGGACAATTGAAATGGGTGCCACCTGGTTTAACTTGCTCGGGGGAAGCAAGCAGGACTGTGGACTTAGTCTGGAGAATATCCTTGATCTTTGGTGCCCGAAGATCAGGACATTTCACCCGGATGTAGATCTGCAGATGGGGGTGCCCAATGGGGATGTTCGCGAGTATACGACACCCGGATGCGTCCGAGTGTCACAATACCTCCAGCATGTGATTCCTCAGCGCATTGCGCGCTTGAGACCACTGCTGGAGGCCCCTAGAGCCGACGCCGCAAATACAGGCATGGCAGTCTTAGTTACCGGAGGTGACATGGTTGAGAGGGACGACAGAGTTCATCTTGATCAAGATCTACCACAAGGTCAACAGACACTCGAAGGGGCAAGCGGCATCGTGTGATGTTAGCAGTTTCATGGTTTTTAGCGGGTGAAACTCCCGCACTACCGAAATAGTCATGCTTTATGATTGTTTTGGTGCCTACCCCCCTAGAGATGACGGTTAATTTATTAACCCGACGCTAGCACTGGACCACTTGTGGTAAACGGTGGTGCGATAAAAAGCACGGGACATGGGTTTTTACCAAGAGAGCCCCAACAACTCTAAAAAAAAAAGAAAAAATCGGTCCAAGTGTCCCTTTTGTCAGGTGG